>NZ_JBEYLC010000006.1:24118-167421 GCF_040635885.1 Nocardiopsis sp. NPDC006832
GTATCGGGGCGGGGTGGTGTGAGCCCGCCTTGGTGGCTCGGCCGGGTGTGGGTGCCGCTGTCGTAGGGGTTGCGTTGGTGGGTTCCGGTGTCGTACTCGGGTCGGGTGAAGGAGTCGGTGTCGTAGGTGGGGCGGCTGTGTTGGCCGGTGTCGTATTCGGGGCGGGGTGGTGTGAGCCCGCCTTGGTGGCTCGGCCGGGTGTGGGTGCCGCTGTCGTAGGGGTTGCGTTGGTGGGTTCCGGTGTCGTACTCCGGCCGGCCGAAGGAGTTGGTGTCGGCGAGGTCGGGAGCGTAGGGCCCACCCTGGAACGCCCCGGACGGGTAACCGCCGGTCAGCGGATCCGAACCCGGCCCGGGGGCCGGGTGGCCGGGCACGTTCGGGCCGCCCATGGGTTGACCGGGCGCGGGCATGGCGCCCGAGGGGCCACCGAGACCGGACCCACTCGGTGTGCTCGGCGTACCGGGCATGCCGTAGCCGTTCAGGTCGGAGCGCTGGTGGGCGCCGGTGTCCATGCTGGACCAGATCGGCGACCTGAAGTCTTCGCCGGGGTTGGGCCGGAAACCCGGGTCGAGCGGGTCGGAGGAACCCGACCCCGTCCCCAGGGGGGTGCGGTCCGAGCCGTAGGGGTCGGGAACGTCGCCCCCCTCGTTCAACCCGAGCCGCTCGGACTGGGTGAGCGGCTCACGCCCCTCGAAGGGGTCCCCCGTCGAAGGCGGTGGTGGGGTCCAACCGGTGCCCAGCGGATCGTCGGCGCGCACCCCGGAGTCGATGGGCGTGGTCGGCTGCGACGGGGGCAACCCCTGCGTGGGCGGAAGCGCCGACGGAGTGGGGCCCGAGTCCAGGGCGGCGGGACTGTGCCGCGGCTCCGGGTGTCGTGGTTCGGGGCGCTGGGGCGGCGGGGCGCCCGGGGGTTCACTGTGTCCGAGGCCGGCCAGCATGGCCAGGTCCGAGGCGCTTCCGCGCGGGACCCGGTCCTCGACCGGGGCGTCGACCATCGTGGGTGGGCCCTGATCCGGGTGGCCACCGCGCACGGGTTCGTCGTCGTAGTCCTCATAGCCGTCGACGTCCCCCGCGTCGTAGGCGTCGTCCCTGCCCCTGTCCCGGGGGCTCGTCTGCGCGGGCCCCTCGTCGTTCAGACTCGACCAGAAGTCGTTGTCGGAGAGCCCGTCGGAGTCGTCCTCCCAGTCGACCTCGCGTTGCCGCCGCCCCTTGGGCCGTCGCTCCGGCCTGCTCGGCCGGCGACCACGGTCCCCCTCGTCATCGCCGTCGAGGTCGGCCCGCCCTCGACCCCGGCCTCGGGCGGGCCGGTCGTCGCGATCGTCCTGGACGTCGTCGTCGTAGTCGTCGTCATAGTCGTCGTTCGAGCCGAGGCTGAGCGCCCGCATCCCCAGTAGGAGGAGCACCAGCACGGCGAGCACGACGATGACGGCGATGATGATGATGGTGACGGTCATGGTGTACGCACTACCTTGGGGAGGTCTGCCGCGTCCGGGGCGCACCGGGTGTCGGTCGGATGAGGACCGGCCGGGGGAGGGTAGCGCACTGGTTCCGGCCGATCGCGGGGTCGCGGACCCACTCCGCCTTCGCGAAGTGGGCGCCGAAGCCCCGCTGCGGTCTCGAACCGGGATACCGCGCGGCGGGTGGGCGGAAATCGGTCATCTGAAAAGGGGCGGGGGACACAGCCCTACTGTATGTGCTGTCGTGCGCTGTGTGCAGAGGGCAACGGGAGCTTCCTCGGTTCGTTCCCGGGCCGCTGGGGGGAAGGCGAGGCCGGGTGTGAAATGGCCGGTATGAGCTATTTCACCCGCTGTTGGTGATGAGGGAGCCCCTGGCCACGGCCTGCGCGGCGATGTTCTCCAGCGTCAGGTCCAGTGCCGCGCCCTCGGGCAGATCGAGGGGTTCGTTCAACGCGTACACCGTGAACCGGTAGGAATGCGTGTCGTCCTCCGCGGGGCAGGGCGCCCCGTAGGCGGCCTCTCCCGAGCTGTTCTGACCGATCTTGGCGTCGGCCGGCACGGTGTTCTGTCGAAGCTCCACCAGCTGCGGGTCCAGGTCGGTGACGACCCAGAACACGAAGGCGGCCTCGGGATCGTCGACCACCAGCGCGATGGAACCCACGTCGTCGGGCAGGCCCGACCAGCTCAACGGCGGGGAGACCGACTCACCCTCGGCTTCGCAGGTGTAACTGGCGGGCAGAGGCTGCCCCTCCTGCATCATCGGACTGATCACGTTGATGTCGGTGGGCATCTCGCCGCTCAGTTCCGTGTTGAGCACGCCACAACCGGTCGACGCGAGCAGGGCGGCCCCCGCTACGACGGCACCCGCACGGGCATCGGGACGGGTGCGGGGGGCGCCGCGTTCGGCGACGGTCCGGGTGAAAGGCAAGACCGGGAACAAAATGGGGCTCCTGCTGGACTTTCGGGCCATAAGGCGAGACTCGCTGTGCACCGGACCCGGCACACGGGAGGTAGGCCCCGGTACCCGTCGCGGTGGAACCGTGCGCGCGAGGGCCGTATCCGGCGCCGTCACACGGTCCTGAGCGAACCCTACTGTGGTCCGGCGAGCCCCGGTGACTCTCGGGAGCGGGTGCCGGGCCGGTCGATGGGGCCGGGACCGGGACCCCCATGGCCGATGGGCCTGTGGATAACCGAAGGCGTCGGTCCGGAGGATCGGTCATCATGAAGCCGTGTGGTTCTCCATTCTCGGTCCCCTTCAGGTGCTCGACTCCTCGGGCGAGCCCGTCGCCGTGGGCGGCGCCCGCCTGCGTACCCTGCTGGTGCTGCTCCTGCTCCGGCCAGGGCGCCCATCGGCCGTGGAGGAACTCACCGACGCCATCTGGGGCGAGGCCGTCCCCAACTCGGCGGGCAACGCCCTGCAGGCCCTGGCCTCACGCCTGCGCCGTGCCCTGGGCGAGGGGATCGGCCTGTTCGGTGACGGTGGAGGATACCGGTTGGACGTCACCCCCGAACAGGTGGACCTGCACGTCTTCGAGGACCTGGCCGGACGAGGCCGGGCCGACCTGACGGCCGGTCGATACGAACGGGCCGAACTCTCCCTGGACGGGGCCCTGGAACTGTGGCGCGGGCCCGCCCTGCCCGACCTCACCTCCCATGGTCTGGCGGAGGAGGTCGCCCTGCGCCTCGGGGAGTCCCATCGCACGGCGGTCGAGGACCTTCTGGAGGCCCGGGTCGCCCTCGGTCGGGCGACGGAGGCCCTGCCCAGGGCCGAGGCGTTGGCGTCCGGGGACCCGCACCGTGAACGCCCCGTCGAACTGCTCATGCGCGCCTTGGCCGGGAGCGGGCGCACCGCCGACGCGCTCGCCTGCTACGAGACCTTCCGGAGCCGGTTGGCCGACGAACTGGGGTTGGATCCCTCATCCCGGCTGCGACGGGTGCACCTGGACCTGCTGCGCGGAGAATCGACCCCGCCGCGCCCCGAGGGGGCCGCCGCTCGCGGGGCCCCCGACTCCGCGCCCGGAGGTGACGAACCGGGAGCCGGGCCGCTGCCGCCGCTCCGGCTGCCCCACCACCTGACCGAGTTCGTCGCGCGCGAGACCGAGGTCGAGGCGGCCGTCGACCGGCTCACCACCACCCGCGTGGTCACCCTCACCGGCCCCGGGGGCGCGGGCAAGACCCGCCTGGCCACCGAGGCCGCCGCGACCCTGGTCGAACGGTCACCCTCTCTGGTGGGCGAAGGAGTGTGGTGGGTCGAACTCGCACCGGTACGACAGGGGCAGGAACTGCCCGAGGCCGTCGCCGCCGCCCTCGAACTGCGCGAACTCAACGTCATCACGGCGCGCACCGGGGCCTCGCAGGTCACGCCGACGGACCGGATCGCCGCACGCCTGGGCCAACGTCCCTGCCTGGTGGTGCTGGACAACTGTGAGCACCTGATCGAGGAAGCCGCACGATTCGTCCGGACCCTCCTGGCCCGCTGCCCGGGTCTGCGAGTGCTGGCCACCTCTCGGGAGCCGCTCGGCCTGCCGGGTGAGGCCCTCCTTCCGGTCCCCTCGCTCGACCTGCCACCGGAAGGGGCCGACGTCGACCGGGCCCTGGACTGCTCGGCGGTGGAACTGTTCGTCGCCCGCGCGCAGGCGGCACACCCGGGGTTCGGCCTCACCCCCGGCAACGTCGACCACGTCGTGCGCATCACCCGTGAATTGGACGGTATGCCGCTGGCCCTGGAACTGGCCGCCGCCCGCCTTCGGGTGATGAGCCCCGGGCAGCTCGCCGAACGCCTCACCGACCGGTTCCGTCTGCTCACCAACGGAAGCAGGGCGGCGCTGCCTCGTCACCGCACCCTGCGGGCGGTGGTCGACTGGAGCTGGGAGCTGCTGGACGAGGCCGAACGTCGACTGTTGCGCAGGCTCGCCGTCTTCCCCGGCGGCGCCACCCTGGAAGCGATCGAACGGGTGGTGGCCGACCCCGACGGGGAACCGGGTCGGCTCGCCGGACAGGACGTGTGGACGGTTCTGTTCGCGCTGGTGGACAAGTCCCTCGTGATCGCGGAGAGACGCGCCGACGACGACGCGCCGCCCGCCTACCGGCAGCTGGAGACGGTCCGGGCCTACGGGTGGGAGCGCCTGGTGGAGTCCGGGGAGGAGACGCGGGTCCGCGACGCCCACGCCCTGCACGTGTTGGAACTGTGGCGGCGGGCCGACCCCGGCTTGCGCGGACCCGGACAGGTCCTCTGGCTGGACCGGCTCAGGGGCGAGGTGGACGACTGCACCACCGCCTTCCACTGGGCGTTGGAGAGCGGTGACGCCGAACTGGCCCTGGACCTGGTGGAGTACACCCAGTGGTACTGGACACTGGACGGGGCCTGGCGGCAGATCCATCGCTGGTCCGAGCAGGTACTGGAGCTGGTGGGGGAGAAGGTGCCGCCGGGGAGGGAGGTCGCCTACGCCGGTTGTCTGTTCCACAAGGCGGGAGAGATGGCCTCGGGGCGCGCGGTCCTGCTGGAACGCCTGGCCCGGGTGGAGGAGGTGTGCGAGGCCGGTGGGACGAAGGTCGAGCGGCATCCGGTGCTCATCTCCTGCCTGGTCTACCGGGCGATGACCGAGGGTGACCCAGACGGCCCCGCCCGGGCACGGGCGGAGATGGCTCTCCAAGGGCAGGAGGATCCCTGGGCCCGGGCGATGGTGTACCTGTCGCTGTCGATGCTCGACGCGGTCTTCGGTGACGCCGCCCGCTCTCGCGCACGGGCGGAGATCGCCCTGTCGACGATGCGCGAGTGCGGGGACGTGTGGGGACAGTGCAACGCCCTGGCCCAGCTCGTGGACGCGACGATGGCCACCGACCTGCAACGCTCCCGTGCATTGCTCCGGGAGGGCATCGACCTGGCCGAGGGCTCCGGGCTGGATGGGCTCGGCGGGCTCTTTCGCACTCTCATGGCCCAGATCCTGGTCGAACTCGGCGACACGGACGACGCCGCCCTCGAACTCGAAAGGATTCAAGCCGAAACGGCACAGGACGAGCACCGGGTCACCCATCACATGATCAGGATCCACTGGATGCAGGCCACCGGGGACTTGGCGGGGGCCCGACGGTTGCTGGAACGTACAGACCCCCTGGTTCGTGGTCTGGGCGGGTTCGCGCCGGTCTACATCGAACCCACCTGGCGCACTCTGTCCGCCGAACTCGCCTGGGCCGAGGGGGACGTCGAACGGGCCTGGGCCGAGGCGGGGCGGGCGTGGTGGCTCTCCCGCAACGGGTCCGACATGTCCGGGTTGGGCGCGTTGGAGATCCTCTCCCGGCTGACCGAGGACACCGATCCCCGATGGGCCGCGGAGCTGTTGGGGTACAGCGCTGGATTGCGCGGGGTCCTCAGAACCGCCTCCGCCAGGATCGAGGCCCTGCGTTCGCGCCTGGCCCGAACGTTGGGAGAGGCCGAGGTGGAGCGGTTGATCACCCGGGGGCGCGAGACGCCCAGAGCGCGGATCCTGGAGAAGACGGCGCGGTGGCTGGAGCCGATCGTGCCCGACGACGTCGACGCCGGAGACTGGCGCCGCTGAGCCCTGAGCCCTGAGCCCTGAGCCCTGAGCCCCGAATGTCCCGGTGGGCGGGACGTTCGGGTGGACACGGTGGTCCCTCAGGTGCGGCGCCGGTAGGCCCACACCGCCAGTGGGAAGAAGATCGCCGTGATGATGACCGACCACACCAGGGTCCAGGTCACCGGTCCGGCGACGTCGCCACCGATCATCAGCGCGCGCATGGCGTCCACCACGTGGGTGACCGGGTTGTTCGCGGCGATGGGCGCGAGCCAGCCCGGCATGTCGTCGGGTGCGACGAACGCGGAACTACCGAAGGTCAGTGGGAACAACAGGATCATCGCGAAGGACTGCACGGCCATGGGGGTGCGGGCGAGCATCCCCACGAAGGCCGACATCCAGCACAGCGCGAAGGCGAACAGCAGGATCAGGGCGGCGGCGACCAGCACACCGACCACCCCGCCCTCTGGTCGGAACCCGATGGCCAGTCCGACCAGCAGCACCATGACGACCGTGATGGCGTAACGGACGAGGTCGCCCAGGATCGCACCGATCAGCGGCGCCGAACGGGCGATGGGCAGCGAGCGGAAGCGGTCGAAGATCCCCTTCTCCACGTCCTGGCTCAGGCTGAAACCGGTGCCCATGGTCGCGAAGATGACCGACTGCGCGATGATGCCGGGCATCAGGAAGTCCCGGTAGGTCTGCCAGTCGCCCATCATCGCCTGACCGAAGACGAAGACGAACAGGGTCACGAACATGACCGGCTGCAGCATCAGCCCGAAGACCTCTTCGGGGTTGGCCTTGATCTTCAGCACGCTGCGCCAGGTGAGTTGGAGCCCGTTCTGCACGGTCACCAGCGGGCTGATCCGCTGTGGGATGTGCGGTACGGGTCCGGAGGAGGCGGCCGATGGCCGGGTGGTCACGGTGCTCACGGGCGAGCTCCCTCGGGGTCGTTGTCGGTCTCCGTGGCCTCGGCGGTGTGCCCGGTCAGGGCCAGGAACACCTCGTCCAGGCTGGGTTTGCGCAGGGACAGTTCACCCACGGCCACACCCTGTTCGTCCAGGCGACGGACCACCTCGGGCAGGATGGAGGCGTCGTTGACCGGCACGCCGGCCACCAGTCCGTCGCTGTTGACGGGGGCGCTCGTGACCGCCTCGATGATCTTGGTCGCCAGGGGCAGCTGAGCGCTGTCCACCGTGCGCAGCTCCAGGACCTGGTCGCCGGCCTGGTTCTTGAGTTCCTCGGGTGTCCCCTGGCTGATCACCTTGCCGTGGTCCAACACCATGATGTCGTCGGCCAGTTGGTCGGCCTCTTCCAGGTACTGGGTGGTGAGCAGCACGGTCACCCCGTCTCCCACCAGGTCACGGACCACGGCCCACAGGCCGTTGCGGCTGTGCGGGTCCAGACCGGTGGTCGGTTCGTCCAGGTACAGCAGCGCCGGGCGCCCGACCAGGCTCGCGGCCAGGTCCAGTCGGCGGCGCATGCCTCCCGAGTAGGTCTTGGCCGCGCGCCCGCCGGCGTCGGCGAGCCCGAAGCGCTCCAGCAGTTCGGCGGACCGGGTCCGGGCCTGGGCCCGATCGAAGCCCAACAGGCGGGCGATGAGCACCAGGTTCTGGGTCCCGGTCAGCTCGGCGTCCACGGCGGCGTACTGGCCGGTCAGGCCGATCTGTCGGCGCACTTCGTGGGGTTGGCGCACCACGTCGAACCCGCCGACGGTGGCGTATCCGCCGTCGGGGCGCAACAGCGTCGACAGGATGCGTACGGTCGTGGTCTTCCCGGATCCGTTGGGTCCCAGGACGCCCAGCACGGCCCCCGTCCTGGCGGTCAGGTCTACTCCGTCCAGGGCACGGGCGCCCTTGAACTCCTTGACCAGACCTTCCGCGCGAATGGCGTCGGTCATCAGGTTCCTCCGTTTCAGCGTCTGTCCTCAGTGTGCCGACCGGTGCTGACAGAACGCTGATATGTGCGTTCGTTCCTGACGCCCTGAAATGTCAGCTCCGGGTGTCAGGAGGTGCAGGTGTCCCGCTGTGGAAGGAACACCGGACCGGAACGAGCCCTTCCCCACGTCCCCTGCTTTCTCGGAGGACCTGGTGAGGGCGCCGGCCGATGGAATAGGGCGCGTGCCGGGGCCGGGGCCCAGCGGAGGCCTTGAAGATACGGCCTAGACTCGGGCGGGTGACGAACTTCCCGCCCCACGACGCCGTACCCCGGCCGGGGGAGACACCCGACCCAGCGGACCCGGGGACGGGCGTGGCCCGACTACGCCCGCCACTACGGAGGGTGAGCAGCCGGTCGATCGGGGTGTGGACGTTGCGCATGGCCTTCGGAGCGCTGTTCAACCTGGCCCTGATCAGCGCCGCGGCCTGGGCCCTGGGCAACTTCGCCTGGGGCTGGGTGCCGACGTGGGCGCACGAGAACGCCTGGGTCTTTCCCTCCGTCTACGTCCTGTACGCCCTGCTCAAGATCGCCATCGTGCCCTCATGGCGTTACCGGGTGCACAGGTGGGAGGTCAACGAGGACGTCATCTACACCCGCGCCGGCTGGATCAGCCGGGCCTGGCAGCTGGTGCCGGTCAACCGGTTGCAGACGGTCGACCATACCCAGGGCTGGTTGGAGCGGGTCTTCGACGTGGCCACGCTCCAGGTACGCACCGCCTCCTACGCCGGTTCTTCGACCATCGAAGGTCTGGACGCCGAGGAGGCGCGCCGGCTCAGTGAGGAACTCGCGGTGCGCGCCGGGGCGCTTCGGGACGACGCCACCTGATGGATCCACGACACGACCCCCACGAGCACCCCGAGACCCATCGACCCGAGACCGGGTCCGGTGGTTGGGTCGCGCCCGGCAGTACCTCCGGCACCCCTGAGTCCTCCGGGCCCGGCACACCTCCCTCGGGCCCGTACGCCCCCGTCGAGGGGCAGAGCCACTGGTGGCCCGCGCCCCCCGGAGCCCCCACCTTCGCCGAACCCGCCGGACCCGCTGGACCGGCTGGACCCACCCCACCAGGGGAAGAGGCTCCCCGTTCCTGGTGGGGTGAGGATCCCGCCGGCCAAGGCTCGCCCTTCGGAGCGGAGACCGCCCGCAGGCTCAGCCCGCGCACCCTGGTTGTCGGACCCATCATCCAGATCCGGGGCCTGCTGTTGCCGATCGCCGCCGGTCTGGTGGTCGGCGGGTTCAACCCCTGGATCCTGACCGCCACCCTGCTCGCGGTCTTGGGACTGCTCATCGGCGGGTTCGTCACCTGGAAGACCTTCCGCTACGAGATCGGCGAGGAACGCCTGGAGATCCGCAGCGGTCTGATCAGACGCTCCCGGCGCACCATCCCCCTGGAACGGGTGCGCGGGGTCGACGTCACCAGCAGCCTGCTGCACCGCATGCTGGGTGTGGCCGTGGTGCGCATCGAGGCCGCGTCGGGGGCGGGCGAGACCGAGGACGGCAAACTCGACGCGGTGGACGCCACCGAGGCCGAACGTCTGCGCACGGTCCTGCTGCACCGCAAGGCCGTGCTCAGCGGACGGAGCGAGGAGGCGGCCACCGTGGGGGAGGACGGCATCGCCTCCGCCACCGCCGCCACCGCCGGGGCGGGAGCCTCCGGGCCCGTGGCCGCGTCGGGCGAGGACACGGTCACCTACTTCCGGATGCCCCGGAGCTGGTACCTGTTCGGGGCGCTCAGCGTGGGCCACCTGGTGACCCCGTTCGTGCTCCTGGCCACCCTGTTCGGCATGGTCCAACAGTCCGCCGGGCAGATGGCCACCGACTTCCTCGTGGACTGGGTGACCAGTACCGATCGAGGCTTCCTTGTGGTGTTCGCCGCGGTGTCCGCGGGTGTGCTGGTGTTGTTGATGCCGGTCTTCGCGGTGGTCTCCTACGCCCTCACCCACTGGGGGTTCACGCTCCGGGGCCGGGACGGCTCCCTGGTGGCCGAACGCGGTCTGTTCACCCGCCGCAGCGTCACCCTGGAACGGCGCCGTATCCGCGGGTGCGAGCTACGGGACAACCCTCTCGAACGCACCCGTGGCGCGGTGCGACTGCGCGCCATCGTCACCGGGCTGGGAGACACCGCCAACCGTGCGGTCCTGCTGCCCATCGGACCCCGCCCCAAGGTGGAGGCGGTGGTCGACCGCGCCCTGGACCTGTTCCGAGGCCGGCTCACCCGTCACCCGCAGGCGGCCCTGTACCGGCGTTTCACGCGCGCCGTGCTGCCGTTCGTCGTGGTGGCGGCGGTGGCCCTCTACCTGGACCTGGTCTGGTTGACGGTCGCGGCCGGGGTGCTCGCGCTGCTAGGGGTGCCCTTGGCGGTGGACCGGTACCGGTCTTTGGGCCACGGCTATGACGGGGAACGGGTGAGCGTGCGCTCGGGTTCGTTGCAGCGCGGCCAGGCCACGGTGGAACGGTCGGCGGTGATCGGGTGGACCTGGACCCAGACGCTGTTCCAACGTCGCTCGGGGCTGGCCGACCTCCAGGTGACCGTGGGCGCCGGAGCGGGCGGTTACACGGCCCAGGACGCCTCGTTGGAGGAGTCGGTCGACTTCGCCGGGCGCATCACCCCGGAGATGGTGCGGCCCTTCCTGGTGGACGACCAGGGTCCACACCGGGACACCACCTGAGCCACGGGTTCCACGAGCCGGGAGGACCCCGGACGGGAACGAGGGGGCGATCACCGACCGGTGATCGCCCCCTCGCCTCGGCGGGTGGCGCCTACTCGTTCTTCTTCGAACCGAACATGATCTCGTCCCAGGAGGGAACCGAGGCGCGGCGTCCTCGCCCCTTGCGCTTGGGAGCGGCACTGTTCCCGGCGTTGGCCCCGGTGGCCCCGTTGGTGCCGCCCGCGGCGGCCGGGACCGGGGGCTGCTCGTCCACGGCTCGTCGTGGGGTGCCCTTGTCGTTGAGGTCGATGGTGGCGCGACGTCGACGCGGTCGCTCGGGTTCGGCCGCGGGCGGGGCCGGCTCGGGATCGGGAGCCGGTGCCGGCGCCGGACGCGCGTCCAGCCAGTCCGGGGTTCCCGGGGAATCGGGACGGCCACGCGTCTCGGACAGGTATCGGGGTTCGGGCTCCGGTTCGTCGAACACGGCCGAGGGGCGCACCGGTTCGGGCTCCTCGTAGCGTTCGGTCCGCTCCATGGGGTGCTCGACCGGGCGTTCCACCGGACGTTCGGCGGGCCGCTCGGGTCGCGTGGGCGGCTCCGCCATGGGGTGGCGCCGCGGTGGCTCGTTCCGCGAGAAACCGGGCATCGGGGCGGCGGGTGGTGCCTCCTGAGGTGTGTGCTCCGACCCGCGTTCGGGAGCCCGCTCCGCGGGGCGTTCGGTCACCCGCTCGGGCCGCTGACGCGTCGGGTGCCCGGGCTCCTCGCGGATCGGGACCCCGAACTGGTCCGTCTGCGGGGCCGGGCGCAGGGGCTCGTCCAACGGCGTGTCCTGCGCGGACGACAGGCGACGCGGAGCGATGTGCCCAGGGCGGCGCTCGGCGGCGGACTGTGCGTCCAGGCGGGGCAGGTCGGTGGTGGCCTCGTTGCGGCGCGGGGCGAACGGGGTGACGTTGGCCGCGGGCGAGGCCGGCGAGGGCTCCTCGAAGGAGAACCTGGCGGCCTCCTCGAAGGAGAACCTGGCGGCCTCCTCGTCGGCCGGAGCGACGGAGTTGTGTCTGGGCTCGTACAGCCAGTGGGCGACACGCTCGTCGCCACCCTGCAGGAAGACGAGCTTGAGTTGCCAGGTGCGATCCTCGCGCTTCCAGGAGTCCCACACGGCGTCGCCGGTCTCCAACTGGTGGGCGCCGATCCGCTTGGTGACGATCTCTTCCAGGGAGGGACCGGGTACGGCGTCGCCCTGGGCGCGCACGGTGGCGCGTTGGGCCTGTTGCGCGATGTACTCGCGCTCCTGGAGCACGGGTCCTTCGAACCAACGCACCCGTTCGATGGGTATCCCGGAGATCTCGGAGATGGCCTCCGCGGTCTCGCCGGACCGGATGCGGGCCTGGATTTCCTTGGGGCGCAACGGATTCTCCACTTCGATCTCGTACTGGCCGAGCCGGGAGAACTGGCCGCGTACGGCGGCTCGCAGGCGGTCGTCGACGGGCAGCATGAATCGGGTTCCACGACCGGTGCTGGCCAGCACCAGGTAGGTGCCGTCCTCGCTCACGGCCACGAGGCGAAGCTCGTGCATCGCCCTCCCTTTCACGTCCCGTCGAGGGTCGGTATAGACCGTCCCTCGCGTTCTCCAAGTCTGGTCGGCCGACAACTGTTCGGCCAGTACCGCGCCCGGCATGTCCGAACTGTGCCCGCCTCCCGGCCCGTGGTGGTCACCACGGTGGGAGTCGACCCCGGGTGCCCGGGGCCCTCACGGTCGCTTCCGTTGCCAATCTTGACACGGTGAGCCTTGCGCGACCGGGAGCGATCGTCGGTGAATGTCGCCGATCCCGTACGAAGGCTCCGCGGTGATGGTATCCCGCGTACCTCGAATCACCCCAGGCCTGGGAAAAACTCCGATTTCGGGCCAAGTAGAGACATCACCCATCTTATGATTCGCAACTCGACACGCCGATGGACGCCAGATGGTGATGCTTCTTATTTGATGGCGTTATCAGAGGCCTGCCCCCCTTAAGGTGAGGTATCCATCTATGGGCGTTATGTGAACTTTGGGGCCTACGGGGATATCTGCCCCACCACACGCCCATCCCATGCCATGACGAGTGTCCCGCCGCGCCCACGCGCGGCCGACGGAGGGGGACCGCACACCATGCCCAGACCGGAGTACGGGGGTGGGCCGAACGAGCGGGGTCGATCGACCGGCCGGGCCCATCGCGCGGACCATGACACGGAGGACGCCCGGGACGATCGACGCGGCGAGGACGACAAGGACGACAAGGGCAAGCGCATCGACCTGAGCGTGGCCCAGGTCGTGGGGGCCGGCATGGCCACCCTGACCGCGGCGACCGCCGCCTCCTACCTGAACGTCTACGGAACCGTCATCGGCACCGCCGTCATGGCCGTGCTCAGCACCAGCGCCACACCGGTGATCCAGCACTGGATCACCCGCAGCGGAGAACGGGCCAAGGGTCTGGCGGGGAAGGCCAAGCATCCCCACGACGCTCCTTTCGCGGAACGGCCGGAATCGGCCATCGAGAGGGACGACCTCGGCGCCACGGCCGCCTTCCGGGCCCCCGCGGTCTTCCAGGACCCCGAAGACGCCACCCGGACCATGGCCATGCCCTCCCTGGGGCACGATCTGCCCGGTCGGACCCTGGCACACGGATTCGGAAATCCCGCCGACCCGGATCGGCCCCATGACCCGGTCCCGGGCGAGCCGACCGAACTCCTGCCCTCGGTAGGGCCCCGCGACCGCTCCGGCGCCGTGGCTTCGGACACGACCGGGGAAGGGGGAACACGCCCCAAGCGTGGCCTGCGCGCCGTCCTCATCCCCGCCGGAGTGGTGTTCGTCCTGGTCATGCTGGTCGTCCTGGCCTTCGAGTTGCTCACCGGGCGCTCCCTGACCGCCTGGACCCAGGGCCAGGACGAGCCGACCTCGCCCTCCCTGCTGGGTGGTCAGTCCGCCCCGGCCCACCCCGGGGAGGACGACGAGGACGATGAGGACACCGACACCTCCGAGAGCGACCAGGGGCCACAGGAGGAGGGGACGGAAACCGCCCCCGGAACGGGGACCGAGGAGCCGGCCGAACCCGGAACGACCCCGGGCGACCAGGGCACCGACACCCCGACCGTGCCCACCGACCCGGCCGAACCGCCGGCGGAGGAACCCGAACCGGAACTGCCCGAGGAGCCGGCCGAACCCGGACCGGGCGACGGCGGCCAGGGAGGGGACGCCCCGCAGGACGGCGCTCCCCAGAACGGCGCCCGGGGCGAGTCCGCGCCCACGGGCTGATCACCCGCCGACCACGGGTCAGCCGAACACCCGGTCCAGGTAGGCGTTGCCGAAACGGCGGTGCGGGTCCACTCGATCCCGCACCGCCAGGGCGTCGCCCAACCGCGGGTAGACCCCCTCCAGATAGGCACGGTCGCGGGTGTGCAACTTGCCCCAGTGCGGGCGTCCGCCCACCGACGTGAACAGCGCCTCCAGGTCCGCGAAGTACTCCCGGTAGGGCGTCCCCTGGTACATGTGCACGGCCACGTAGGCGCTCTCGCGCTCATGGGCGGTCGACAGCCACACGTCGTCGGCGGGGGCGAAGCGCACCTCCACGGGGAAGCTCACCCGATGGTCGCCGCGATCCACGATCGAACGCGCCTCGCGCAGGACGTCCGCCACGTGTTCGGCGGGGATCGCGTACTCCATCTCCACGAAGCGTACGTTGCGCACCGAGGCGAACACCTTGTGCGAGACGTCGGTGTAGGAGCGCGCCGACAGCGCCCGGGAGCTGATCTGGTTGACCGTGGGGACCGTCGCCGGGAAGCGACGGCACACCCGGTTGACCCGTTCGAAGACCCGGTTGGACAGGAACTCGTCGTCCAACCACGCCTTGAACGGAGCCAGGGGCCGGGGCGGGCCTTCGCTGATGTTGTTGCGCTTGGTGTTGGTGTTGCCCGTGTGCGGGAACCAGAAGAACTCGAAGTGGTCGTTGTCGGCGCGTAGCTCCGGCAACCGCTCCAACACCTCGTCCAAGGGCATGGGCACCTCCTCGGCCCGCAACAGGAAGGCCGGGCGCACCGCGAAGGTCAACGCCGTGACGACGCCGAACGCGCCCAACCCCACCCGGGCCGCGTGGAACAGGTCCGGTTCGTGTTCGGCCGAGCACTCCACCACCGAACCGTCGGCCAGGACCATCTCCATACCGACCACCTGGCTCGCCAGGCCGCCCGCGTCCCGCCCGGTGCCGTGCGTCCCCGTCTGGACCGCGCCCGAGGCGGTCTGAACGGCGATGTCGCCCATGTTGGCCAGTGCCAGACCCCGCTCGGCCAGGGCGTCGTTGAAATCGCACAGGGGCGTGCCCGCGGCCACGGTGGCGGTACCGGCCACGGGGTCGACCGAACGCAATCCGGTCAGGGAGGTGGGGGAGAGCAGTAGCCCGTCGGTGATGGCCACGTCCGTGAAGGAATGACCCGTACCGACCATACGGACCCGCAGGTCCTCGGCCGCCGCGGTGATCACCGCCGCCGCGACCTCCTCGGTGCCGCCGGGGGTCGTCGTCCGACGGGGGCGGGCCTGGTAGGTGTCGGCCCAGGTGTGCCACAACACATCAGTCATGCGGCGACATTACCGACCGGTCACTTATGTGACCAGAGTCTTGAGTGGAGCTGGTCACTTCCAGGCCGCAAGTCCCACGACATGGGGTGGGGGCGGATCCGGGCGGGCCTCGGAAACTGGTTACATGAACAGCATGAGGCCTTACGACGCGTTTTTGCTGATCTCCTTCGGTGGACCGGAGGGCGAGGACGAGGTCATCCCGTTCCTGGAGAACGTCACCCGCGGGCGCAACATCCCCCGCGAAAGGTTGGCGGAGGTCGGTGAGCACTACTTCCTGTTCAAGGGAGTGAGCCCGATCAACCAGCAGTGCCGGGACCTGCTCGCCGCCATCACCACCGACTTCACCGAACAGGGCATCGACCTGCCCATCTACTGGGGCAACCGGTTCTGGGCGCCGATGCTCACCGACACCCTGGCGCGGATGAGGAAGGACGGTATCCGCCGCATCCTGGCGATGCCGACCTCCGCGTACTGCAACTGGTCCAGCCGGACCGCCTACCACGAGGACATCGAGCGAGCCTTGGCCGACCTCGGCCCGGACGCCCCCGAGGTCGAGCTGATCCGTCCCTTCTACGACCACCCCGGGTTCATCGAACCCCTGGTCGAACACGCTCGCGCCGCCCTGGAGGAGCTGCCCGCCGACAAGCGTGCGAGCGCGCACCTGCTGTTCTCGGCGCACTCCATCCCCATGACCATGGCCGAGGCCAGTGGCGGTCCAGGGCAGACCTTTGGGCCGGAGGGCGCTTACGGCGCCCAGTTGGCCGCGGTGGCCCGCCTGGTCGCCGAACGGGTCGGTGGGGACCACCCCTATGAGGTCGTCTACCAGTCCCGCAGCGGTCCGCCCGGTCAACCCTGGCTGGAGCCGGACATCAACGACCGGCTGCGGGAACTGGCCGACGAGGGCGTGGGCGCGGTGGCGGTCATTCCGCACGGATTCGTCTCCGACCACATGGAGGTCAAGTTCGACCTCGACGTCGAGGCGCGTGAGACGGCCGAGGAACTCGGCGTGGACTACGCGCGCGCTCTCAGCCCGGGTACGCACCCGGCGTTCGTGTCGATGGTCTCCGACCTGGTGCGCGAGTACACCGAGCAGGGCGAGGAACGGCGGCTCACCTCCCTGCCGCGCTGCAACGAGGGCGGTGGCCGGTGCTGTGAGCGGCACTGACCCTCACGGTGTCGGCCGGGGTCAGGTCCCAAGTGCGAGGTAGTCCTCGGTCCGGACGATCTCCTCGCGCTCGGCGAACGACGCCAGTTCGTCCGCGACGGCCGAGCTGTCGCCGTCCCGGACGATGGCCTCCAAGGTGCGCTGGGCGGCCCTGATCACCGCCCGCTGGAGGTCGGAGGGGATGATGACGAGGCGGTACCCCAGCTCGGCCAGGCGCCGCTTGGACACGAGCGGGGTCCTGCCCCCGTGGAACATGTTGATCAGCTTGGGCTCGGGGATCTCCCCGGCGATCAGCTCGATCTGCTCCACGCTCTCCGGAGCCTCCACGAAGATGACGTCGGCCCCGGCCTCCAGGTAGGCGCGCGAACGTTCCAGCGCGGCCTCCACGCCCTCCGAGGCGATCGCGTCGGTACGGGCGATCACGACCAGGTCGGGGTCGGTCCGCGCGTCCAGCACCGCGCGTAGTTTGCCGACCATCTCGGCGGTGGGGACCAGTGACTTGTCGTCGAGGTGCCCGCAGCGCTTGGGGAAGGTCTGGTCCTCCAGATGGAGCCCGGCCACCCCCGCGCGCTCGAACAGTCCCACCGTGCGGACCGCGTTGACGGCGTTGCCGAATCCGGTGTCGGCGTCGGCGATGACCGGCAGCGAGGTCACCGCCGTGATCTGGGCCAGCCGGTCCGCGACCTCCGTGACCCCCAGTAGCCCGATGTCGGGCACCCCGTGGCCGCGCGCGATCGCGCCGCCACTGGCGTAGAGCAGCTCGGCCCCGCTCTGTTCGGCCAGTCGGGCGGTGAGCCCGTCGAAAACCCCCGGGGCGACGTGGGTGCCGTCCCCGTCGAGCAGTGCTCGCAGCCGTGTGGTCGCTCTCATCCTCGGGCCCTTCTCAGCGATTCGGTACCGGCACGGCGGGCCTGGTGATCGACCCGCCCATGGGCTGGATACCGTTTGTATACAATCCGGGAAGAGCTTGGCGGCCCACGTGGAACGATGTCAAGCGGCACGGCGATGGTGGATCTCGGGAACGGGGAGCACGGGTGGGACAGGGCGATCTGGTGTACGAGCGGCTGCGCGAGGAGATCGTGGAGTGGGAGCTGGCCCCGGGCACGCACCTGAACGAGACCCGGCTGGCCGAGCGCCTGGGCGTGTCCAGGACGCCCTTGCGCGAGGCTCTGCGTCGCCTCACCAGGGACGACCTGGTACGGATCAGTCCGGGCCGGGGCGCCTTCGTCACCGAGATCGCGCTCCAGGACATCGTGCACCAGTTCCAGATGCGCGAGGCGCTGGAGACCTACGCCGTACGGCTGTGCGCCCGCGCCTGGGAGCGCTCGGTGTTCGCGGAACTGGCGGGGGACTTCCGCGAGTGGGAGACCCGCTTGGAACAGGCCGGCGAGGGCGTCGACGACACCGACTACTACGCGCTCACCGACCGCCTGGACACCGCGGTCTCCGAGAACGCCGCCAACCCCTACCTGGCGGACTCGCTCACCTCCGTCCGCCGGCACCTGCGGCGGCTACGCCGACTCGCGCGCCGTACGCCCGAGCGGATGGTGCTCAGCGCCCGTGAGCACGCCCGGATCTGCCGCGCCGTCCACGAGGGGGCCGAGGACGCCGCGGCCCGGGCCGCGGCGGAGCACGTCGACAACAGCCTGCGCCACATCCTCGGGGTCATGGGCGGCGTCGCGTCGGGTGGTGCGACCGTACCGTCCTGAGGGTGTGGGTCAACGATGTTGACCACCTCTGAGGTGGGAAGACGGGAAACCCGGTGGTGATGCGGGTCACCGCGGACGATAGGGTCGTCCCCGACCACAAGTCGACGGTTTCAGGAGTATCTGTCTTGGTTCGTTCCTGGTATGAACTGCCGGAGTACGTCCGTCTACGCCGCGTGAACGGGCTGCGCCTGTCCCCGGACGGCACCCGCCTCGTCGCGCCCGTGAGCGACATCGCCCCGGACGCAAAGTCCTTCCGCAGCGCGCTGTGGGAGATCGACGTCGCTCCGGAGTCCGAGGGCGCGGGCGCGCCCAGACGACTGACCCGTTCCACCAAGGGCGAGTCGAGTGCGGAGTTCCTCCCCGACGGTTCGGTGCTCTTCGGTACCGGACGTCCCGACCCCGAGTCCGCCTCCGAGGACAAACCCAAGGCGGCGCTGTGGCTGTTGCCCGCCGACGGTGGCGAGGCCCGTCAGGTCGCCTCGACCCACGGTGGCGTCGGTGCCTTCGGGATCGCCCGGGACAGCGGCCTGGTCGCCTTCACCGGCCGGGTGCTGCCTCGCTCACAGGACCAGGAGGCCGACTCCGAGGCCCGCAAGGCGCGAGAGGAGGCCGGGGTCACCGCGATCCTGCACGAGGCCCTTCCGGTGCGCTCCTGGGACAGCGACGTCGGTCCCGACCACCCCCGCCTGTTCACCGCCACCCCGCCCGAGGACGAGGACTCCCGCCTGGGCGAGCCCCGGGACCTCACCCCCGACGCCGGCATGGCCCTGTTGGGCTCGGCCCCGGAGGTGTCGCCCGACGGCTCCACCGTGTACGTGACCTGGTCGGTGCCCACCTCCAAGGGAGCCGGCCGCAGCGAGGTCGTGGCCATCGACACCGCCACCGGACGACGCCGCACCATCGCCGGTGGCCCCGACGAGGCACTGGAGTTCGGGTCCCCCTCCATCTCCCCGGACGGCGCCCGTCTGTTGGTGTACGCCGACTCCGAGGGCGAGTACCACGGAGAGCCCCGTGACGCCACCCTCTGGATCGTCGACCCGGCCACCGGCGAAGGTCGTGACCTGCTGGAAGGCCACGAACTCTGGCCGCGGGACTACGCTTGGTCCGCCGACTCGAACACGGTCTTCCTCGTCGCCGACCAGAACGGCCGCCGCCCCGTGTTCCGCGTGGACGTGGCCTCGGGCGAGCTGACTCGTCTGACCGGCGACCACGGCGCCTACAGCGAACTCAACCCCTCCCCGGACGGCCGCCACGTCTTCGCCATGCGCGACGCCTGGGACCACCCGCCCGCGCCGGTACGCCTGGACGCCGACGTCACCGACGGCGAACCCACCTACCTGCGCACCCCGGGTTCGGAGTTGTCCATGCCGGGCACGCTCACCGAGATCGAGACCACCGCCGACGACGGCACCCGGATCCGCTCCTGGCTGGTGCTGCCGGAGGAGGCCTCCGCCGACTCGCCCGCCCCGCTCATGCTCTGGGTCCACGGCGGCCCGTACATGAGCTTCAACGGGTGGAGCTGGCGTTGGAACCCGTGGCTGCTCGCCGCCCGAGGCTACGCCGTGCTGCTCCCGGACCCCGCCCTGTCCACCGGTTACGGCCAGGACATGCTGCGCCGCGCCTGGGGCAAGTGGGGGCCGCGCACCCACGCCGACGTCATGGCCATCACCGACGCCGCCGAGGCGCGCGAGGACATCGACGCCGAGCGCACCGCCATGATGGGCGGTTCCTTCGGCGGTTACATGGCCAACTGGATCGCCGGGCACACCGACCGGTTCAAGGCCATCGTCTCCCACGCGTCCCTGTGGCAGCTGGACGGTTTCAGCGGCACCACGGACTACCCGCCGGTCTGGGAGAGCGAGTTCGGTACGCCGCTGGATCGACCGGAGCGTTACGAGCTCAACTCCCCGCACCTGCACGCGGACAAGATCCGCACGCCCATGCTCGTCATCCACGGCGACAAGGACTACCGGGTGCCCATCGGTGAGGGCCTGAAGCTGTGGCGCGACCTCCTCCTGCACGAGGTCGAGGCCAAGTTCCTGTACTTCCCCGACGAGAACCACTGGATCCTCAGCCCGGGCAACGCACAGGTCTGGTACGAGACGATCTTCGCCTTCCTGGACCACCACGTCCACGGCAAGGAGTGGGTCAAGCCCGACCTGCTCTGACCCTGCTCGCCAGGGCCGGGTGAACGACCGGCGGGGCCCGGTGGACGGAGAGTCCACCGGGCCCCGCTTCGATGTTCCAACGGTGTTCCAATGGTGCCCGGGGCCGGAGGATCCTCGCCGCGTAGGGTGCCAGGAGAGTGCCCGGACAGCCGCGTTCGGGGCCCAGAACGGAAGAGGGCAGCAGTGAGCACCAGCCAGTCCCCACACGACCGAGGGAAGCTGCGGGACCTGGCCGTGGCCGTGGCCGCGGAGGCCGGGGAACTCGCGGCCAAGGGACAGGAGGGCATCACCGTCCTGGACACCAAGTCCAGCCCGACCGACGTCGTCACCGAGATGGACCGGGCCACCGAGGAACTCATCCGCGACCGTTTGCTCGCGGTCAGGCCGCACGACGCGATCCTGGGTGAGGAGGGCGGTGGTGTCGAGGGCACCAGCGGGGTGCGCTGGGTGGTGGACCCCATCGACGGCACCGTCAACTACCTGTACGGCTCCCCGGACTGGGGCGTGGCGATCGCCGCCGAGATCGACGGGGTGGTCGTGGCCGCGGCGGTCGGCGTCCCCTCCCGCGGGCAGATGTTCGAGGCGGTCCTGGGCGGAGGGGCGCGGCTGGACGGTCGCGCGTTGCGCGCCCCGGACGCGGTGCCGCTGGACCAGGCCCTGGTGGCCACCGGGTTCGGGTACTCGGCGGGCCGACGGGTCCACCAGGCGCGGGTGCTGACCGAGGTGGTGGGGCACGTGCGCGACATCCGACGGATCGGAGCGGCCTCTATCGACCTCACCGGCCTGGCGGTGGGGCGCTGCAACGCCTACTACGAGCGGGGCCTGAACCTGTGGGACTGGGCGGCGCCCGGTCTGGTCGCCACCGAGGCGGGCGTGCGCCTGGGAGGTCCCGGGGGCGGGCCGCCCTCCGAAGACCTGGTGATCGCCGCCCGACCCGGCCTGTACGAGCGGCTCGACGCGCTCTTGGCGCCGTTGGGCGCCGACACCGACGGCTGACGGCCGACGGTCCTCACCGGACACAAGGGACCCCGGGCGGATCACGCCCGGGGTCGAAATGTTCGTGGGCGGGCGCGGCCGACCCGGGTCCGCCGCCCCGCCTTGTTCCGGCTAGTGCAGAGTGTCGACGCCGTTTCGGGCGGCGATGCGGTACAGGTCCTCGAGTTCCGACGCATGTGTGTCGGCGAGGAAGTCGTCCCCGGCGGCCTGCGCCGACTGGAGCGACCGGTAGGTCTCGTTGATACGGACCTTGATCTCCGCCATGAACTCGCCCATTGCACCTCTTCCAGGGGTAGGCACCGGAGCATGGTGGCGCACCGGTGCACATGCGTGTGCCCACGCTGTTCACGTGGCACGAACCGAAGTCGTCACGACCCTGTGACATGAACGCCCGTCGCGGTCCGGGCAGGGCCCGGTGTCCACGCGTGCGTTTCCTACGTCTACCTCACTGTGACCCAGGTCAAACCTCCACCCCCCGCACGGTGATGTTTCCGTGATTCAGATCCAGATTCCGCAAAGCGGAAATCCGCCCGTCAGTGGCGACCATGGTCCGCCGAGTGGTCCCGCGAGGAAGGGGGTCGTGGCACCGAGTGAAGTCGTGGAAAAGAGTGTCCCAAGACACATTTTTCGGCAGTGGCCAGTGCTTACTCATTTCTTATTGTTGATGTGTCAGATTTGAGATGTGCGGGGTTGAGTCGTCGCCGGCGGTTGGGGGATTCGCCGGCGGCGACCACTCCGCGCACAGGGGTCGTACAGACTCCCGGCCCAGCGCCCGTGACACACGGGGGTAGAGGACGAGCGGAACACTTCACAGTGTTCCCCGAACGGGTTTACCGTGTCCTTACCCCGATCGTGGGAGAACGGTTGACGCGGTCGGGACCGAGAACGCCGCTGCCGGTGTGTTGGGGGATGCGCCGGCAGCGGCCCCCTTTTTTGTTTCCCGACCCCCCTGAAGGACAACGTTGCGAGTACTCGTGGTCGAAGACGAACGGGTCCTGGCCGACGCCGTGGCCGTTGGACTACGGCGGGAGTCCATGGCGGTGGACGTGGTCTACGACGGCGACACGGCCCTGGAACACACCGCGGTCAACGAGTACGACGTCGTCGTCCTCGACCGCGATCTCCCCGGAATCCATGGCGACGAGGTCGCCCGCACCCTGGTCGCGGAGGCCTACAACGGCCGCATCCTGATGCTCACCGCCTCCGACGGGGTCCAGGACAGGGTCGACGGGCTCACCCTGGGCGCCGACGACTACCTCCCCAAACCCTTCGCCTTCCCCGAACTGATCGCCCGGGTGCACGCCCTGGGCCGCCGTTCGGCGCCG
This sequence comes from Nocardiopsis sp. NPDC006832, assembly GCF_040635885.1. Taxonomy (NCBI): domain Bacteria; kingdom Bacillati; phylum Actinomycetota; class Actinomycetes; order Streptosporangiales; family Nocardiopsidaceae; genus Nocardiopsis; species Nocardiopsis sp. NPDC006832. Next base: position 46,660 of record NZ_JBEYLC010000006.1, read on the forward strand.
CCGCTGCCACCGGTACTGGAACGCCACGGCATCACCCTGGACCCGGCCAACCACCGAGTGCACCGTGAGGGCCGCGAGATCGGCCTCACACCCAAGGAGTTCGCGGTCCTGCAGGTGCTCATGCGCGCGCAGGGCACCGTGGTCAGCGCCGAGGGCCTGTTGGAGAAGGCCTGGGACGAGAACGCCGATCCCTTCACCAACGTCGTCCGGGTCACCGTCATGACCCTGCGCAAGAAGCTCGGCAGCCCACAGGTCATCCAGACGGTTCCCGGCGCCGGGTACCGACTGTGAGACCGGGCGAGCGTCCCGAACCCGGACAGGTGGAGGCCACTCGCCCCGGGGACACCGGGACGTGGCGCAGCCTGAACTCGGTGGCGCCCGGTGGGGAGAGCACCGAACGCTCGGCCGCCCACTCCACGGTTCATCGCTTCACCGACAACCTCAGCCTGCGGGCCCGCCTCACCCTCATCTACGGGATGCTCTTCTTCGCGGCGGGCTCCGTGCTGGTCCTGGTCAACTACCTGGTCGTCGCGGTCCTGCTCAACGCGCTCCTGGCCGAGGAGAGCCTGGCCGAGCTCATCGAGCACAGCCACCACATCGAACAGGTCCTCACCCACGTCACCCGCTTCTCGTTGCTGGCGCTGTTCCTGGTCGGGTTGCTCGCGGTGGCGCTGGGGTACGCGGTGGCCGGGCGGGCGCTCTCGCCGTTGCAGAAGATCACCCGCATAGCCCGACGGCTGTCCGAACGTTCCCTGCACGAACGCATCGCGCTGTCCGGACCCGACGACGAGATCCGTGAGCTCGCCGACACCTTCGACGGCATGCTGGAACGTCTGGACCGTGCCTTCGACGGGCAACGGCGCTTCGTCGCCAACGCCTCACACGAACTGCGCACGCCGTTGGCCATCAACCGCACCCTGCTCGAAGTGGCGTTGAGCGCCCCGGACGTGTCCGCCGACCTCAAGAGCGTCGGGCACACCCTCCTGGAGACCAACGCCCGCCACGAACGCCTCATCGACGGGTTGCTGTTCCTGGCCAAGACCGACCGCGAACTGGAGGTCAAGGCCAAGGTCGACCTGGGCGAGGTCGCCGGCACCGTGCTCAGCCAACTGTCCGGGGGCATCGACTCCTCCGGTCTCTCCCTGCGTCAGGACCTGCGTCCCGCCCTGGTGGTGGGCGACCCCGTCCTGCTGGAACGACTGGTCGCCAACCTGGTGGAGAACGCCCTCAAGTACAACGTCGAGGACGGTGAGATCACCGTGCGCAGCGGCATGTACGAGGGTATGCCCGCGGTCCAGGTGGAGAACTCCGGCAAGGTCATCCCCGCCTACGAGATCGAGGGTCTCTTCGAACCGTTCCGGCGCGGCTCCGGCGACCGTGTGGGTTCGGGCCGCAGTGCCGGTCTGGGACTGTCCATCGTGCGCTCGGTGGTGCGCGCCCACGAGGGCGTGGTCACCGCCTGGCCCCGCGCCGGCGGCGGTCTGGTCGTCACCGTGTGTCTGCCGCCCTCACCCGGGCAGGGCGGCGAGAGCGCCGACCGCCGTTGAGGAAACGGCGGGTTCCACCTTCCGAAGCACCCATCGGAAAAAGAGGGGCGCACCGTCCCCACGCTTCCAAAGCTGCGCCCGTCCACGCTTCGTGGTATTTATACGTGTCCGAAGACACGCCCACCCCTGTCACGAGCCACGAGCCGGGGTGGGTATGCTTCCCCGGGCGTGGACACGGAGGGAATCCCTCCTGACATGGGCATGTCTTGGTTATCGCCCCGGCCCGGGGGAGTGTTCCATACTTGCCCTTCCTGTGGGCGCGTACGTGTTTTCCGGTCTACGAGACGCTCGACGTTGGGTAGTACACGAGAACGACCAGTGCAGGGGCCATCGATTATTGGCCGCCTCCGGTCACGATTTCGTGAAAATGCTACTGACCTGTGGAAGGTGACCCGGGAGGGGGCACCGAACACGGACTTCGGGAAAACTCATTGGCCGATTCGGGCACAACCAAGGTCTCTCAAGCGTTACACCCGCGCGATGAGGCACTAAACGAGGGGGATGGAGTTAGCAGAGATGGCCACCGACTACGACAGCCCGCGCAAGACTGACGAGGACATCAACGAGGACAGCCTCCAGGAGCTGCAGGCGCGGCGCGTGGACAAGGGCACCGGCACCATCGACGTCGACCCCGACGAGGTGGCCGAGGGCATGGAATTGCCCGGTGCGGACCTGTCGGGCGAAGAACTCGCGGTCCGGGTACTGCCCCGCCAAGCCGATGAGTTCACCTGCTCGCGCTGCTTCCTGGTGCACCACCGCAGTCAGCTCGCCGAGCAGCGCGCCGGCCAGCTGGTCTGCAAGGAGTGCGCCTGATCGATCGGCGGGTCCCCCGACCCCCGATGGTCCCGGGAACCCGACGGGACCGGGGAACGGACCCGTGACGGTCACCCCTGGGTGACCGGGCCGCCGCCTCCGCGTGAACGGGGGTCCCGCACGGCGGTGGGCGCGACGACGGCGGGCGGTGGACGGCCGACTCCAGACGGGGAGGATCCCGATGGGGTGAGCCGTCCACCGCCACCCGTTCGTCGAGGTGGGGCGGGCCCCACACGCGCCGTGGTCGGATCCGCGGTCAGATCTCCAGGTCGCGTCCGCCGGACCCGACCAACCGCTTTCGGGTGGCGCGTACGGCCAGGACCCGGGCCACCTCCACGCCCACACCCGCGACCACGGCCCAGCTCAGGGCGCGTCCCAGGCTCACGTCGGGGGACTCCAGGTCCGTCGGAGGTTCCTCGCCCGTCGCGCGCGTCCAGGCGAAGGTCAGCGCCTTGCGAGTGACGAACTCGGCCGCGAAACCGGCGACCATCCCGAGGACGACCGGTGCGACCTCACCGTCCTTCTTAGCCATGTGAATCGTTCACCGTTTCCTTGTGCGTACGATGGTGCGCGCACAAGCGCACCGTCTGCGGTGAAAGTCTTTCACGCCAAGGCCGTCCCGCGCAGCGCGGCGTGCTCCCACATCCCCGCGCGTTCGAGGCACGGATCACGTTCCCTGGGCGGTCAGGGGCCTGGAAACCCGGAGCGAAGTGGCTCTCGGGAGCATTACCATTGCCCCCATGACCAACCGCTCTCATTCCTTCCGCATGCCCGACAAGCCTTCGCTGGACGGTATCGAGGCGAAGTGGGTGGACGTATGGGATGAGTCCGGCGTCTACCATTTCGACCGTAGCCGCAGCCGCGAGGACGTCTACTCGATCGACACCCCACCACCCACGGTCTCTGGTTCGCTGCACATCGGCCACGTGTTCTCCTACACGCACACCGACACCGTCGCGCGTTTCCAGCGCATGAACGGCAAGGCCGTCTTCTACCCGATGGGTTGGGACGACAACGGCCTGCCCACCGAGCGTCGTGTCCAGAACTACTACGGTGTGCGCTGCGACCCGTCGATCCCCTACGAGCCGGACTTCGAGCCGCCGGCCAAGCCCGACCCCAAGCGGCAGGTCCCCGTCTCCCGGGGCAACTTCATCGAGCTGTGCGACAAGCTCACCATCGAGGACGAGAAGGTCTTCGAGTCGATCTGGCGTCGCCTGGGGCTGAGCGTCGACTGGCGGCACACCTACGCCACCATCGACGACAACTCCCGCACGGCCGCCCAGCGCGCCTTCCTGCGCAACCTCTCCCGCGGCGAGGCCTACATGGCCGAGGCGCCCACCCTGTGGGACGTCACCTTCCGTACCGCGGTGGCCCAGGCCGAGCTGGAGGACCGCGAGCGTCCCAGCGCCTACCACAAGGTCGCCTTCCACAAGCCCGACGGCACCCCGGTCCACATCGAGACCACCCGCCCCGAGCTGTTGGCCGCCTGCGTCGCCCTGGTCGCCCACCCCGACGACGAGCGTTACCAGGACCTGTTCGGCACCACCGTGACCAGCCCGGTCTTCGGTGTCGAGGTCCCGGTCAAGGCCCATCGCCTGGCCGACCCCGAGAAGGGGTCCGGCATCGCCATGATCTGCACCTTCGGTGACACCACCGACGTCACCTGGTGGCGCGAGCTGCAGCTGGAGACCCGCCCCATCATCGGCTGGGACGGCCGCATCATCGCCGACCCGCCCAGGGGTCTGGGGTCCGAGGCCGGACGCGAGGCCTACGCGCGACTGGTCGGCGCCACCGTCCACACCGCGCGCGAGCGCACCGTGGAGCTGCTGCGCGAGAGCGGCGCCCTGGTCGGCGAACCCACGCCCATCACCCACCCGGTGAAGTTCTTCGAGAAGGGCGACAAGCCCCTGGAGATCGTCACCACCCGCCAGTGGTACATCCGTAACGGCGGTCGGGACGAGGACATCCGCGCCCGGCTCATCGAGCGCGGCCGTGAGCTCACCTGGCACCCGGCGCACATGCGGCAGCGCTACGAGAACTGGGTCCAGGGCCTCAACGGCGACTGGCTGATCAGCCGTCAGCGCTTCTTCGGCGTGCCCTTCCCGGTCTGGTATCCGCTGGACGCCGACGGCAACCCGAACTACGACGAGCCGCTGCTGCCCACCGAGGAGCAGCTGCCCATCGACCCCAGCTCCCAGGCGCCCGCCGGGTACACCGAGGAACAGCGCGGGCAGGCCGGCGGGTTCATGGGCGACCCCGACGTCATGGACACCTGGGCGACCTCCTCGCTGTCACCGCAGATCGCCTCCGGTTGGGAACGAGACCAGGACCTGTTCGAGCGGGTCTTCCCGATGGACTACCGCCCCCAGGGCCAGGACATCATCCGCACCTGGCTGTTCTCCACGGTGGTCCGCGCCGACTTCGAGAACGGCACCCTGCCCTGGAACACCACCGGGATCTCCGGCTGGATCCTGGACCCGGACCGCAAGAAGATGTCCAAGTCCAAGGGCAACGTCGTCACCCCGGTCGCGCTGTTGGAGAAGTACAGCTCCGACGCGGTCCGGTACTGGGCGGCCAGCGGCCGTCTGGGCACCGACACCGCCATGGACGAGGGCCAGATGAAGATCGGCCGCCGGCTGTCCATCAAGGTCCTCAACGCCAGCAAGTTCGTCATGTCGGTCGCGGGCGAGGACGCCTCCAGCGACCCGACCAAGGTCACCGAACCCCTGGACCGGGCGATGCTGGCGGCACTGGCCGAGGTGGTCGAAGAGGCCACCACCGCCTTCGTCGACTACGACCACACCCGGGCACTGGAGCGCACCGAGCGTTTCTTCTGGGACTTCTGCGACGACTACCTGGAACTGGTCAAGACCCGGGCCTACGACACCGAGTCCACCGAGGGCGCCTCGGCCCGTGCCGCGCTGCTCATCGCCCTGGGTGCCCTGCACAAGCTGTTCGCGCCCTTCGTCCCCTTCGTCACCGAAGAGGTCTGGAGCTGGTGGCGGGAGGGTTCGGTGCACGCCCAGGCCTGGCCCGAGGCCGCCGAGTACCGTTCCGCCGCCGCGGGCGGCGACCCGGCCGTCCTCGCCGCCACCGCCGAGGTGCTGCGCGAGGTCCGCAAGGCCAAGTCCGAGGCGAAGCTGTCCATGCGCGCCGAGGTCGAGCACGTGAAGGTCTCCGGTAAGCAGGTCGAGGCCGCCCGCGCAGCCAAGGCCGACATCGCGGCCGCCGGTCGCGCCACCGCGATCGGCTTCCAGGCCACCGACGACGCCGAGCTCACCGTCGAGGTCACCATGCCCCCGGCCGAGGAGCCGGCCGCCGAGTAACGATTCGGCGAGAACACGCGAGGGCGGGGCGGCACCGGGAACACATCCGGGGCCGCCCCGCCCTCGTTCATCCTCGGGTCACCTCGTGGAACGCTTCGCCACGACCCGGCGCATCACACGGTCGGGCCACCCGGGCAACGCCCGGGGAACGATAGGCTCGGCAGATGTGAGTACCTCATCCCTGGAAGGCACCCGGGTGCCCGTCACGGTCCGTCGTCTGGACCCCGGGCTGCCCCTGCCCGCCTACGCCCACCCCGGTGACGCGGGCGCGGATCTGTACACCGCCACCGACGTGGTCCTGGCCCCGGGGGAGCGCGCCACAGTGCCCACCGGCCTGGCGATCGCCCTGCCCGACGGCTACGCGGCCTTCGTGCATCCCCGTTCGGGGTTGGCCGCCCGCTGCGGGCTGACGGTCGTCAACGCTCCGGGGACCGTGGACGCCGGCTACCGGGGCGAGATCAGGGTGACCCTGCTCAACACCGACTCCCATACCCCGGTGGAGCTCGCGCGCGGTGACCGGATCGCCCAACTGGTGATCCAACGCGTGGAGCGCGCGGCGTTCGTCGAGGCGGACACGTTGCCGGACTCGGTGCGGGGATCGGGTGGTTTCGGTTCGACCGGGGGCCACGCCGCACGGTGATGACGTCCCCGACTCCCCGGTGTGATTCCGGGACCCACGAAGAAGCGAAGAGGTGAAGGCGTGTTCGGACGCCGCCGTAAGAAGCGGGACCAGGAGACCGAGAGAGCAGCGGAGGAGACCCGTCCGAAGGAGCGACGTGGAGCCGCCGGGGCCGTCTCGTTCGACAACGAGGTGGAACCGGAGCGCCCCTCGGCGCAGCCCGACAAGGACGAGGACCGTTACCGGGTCGGCGGCCCTTGGGACTCCACCGAGGGTGCTCCCGAGACCAAGCGGATGGACCTGGGCAGCATGCTCCTGCCCACGGAGCAGGGTGCCGAGATCCAGGTGAACGTCGCCCAGGACGGCAAGGGCAAGCAGAAGATCATCGGGGTGACCCTGGTGCGCGGCAAGACCGCCCTGCAGGTGCAGCCCTTCGCCGCGCCCAAGTCCTCCGGGTTGTGGGAAGAGATGCGCGAGGAGCTGCGCGAACAGGTCACGCAGCAGGGCGGCAAGGTCGAGGACCACGAGGGCACCTTCGGCCCGGAGTTGCGGGCCGTCATCCCGATCAAGGGCAAGACGACCGAGGACGGTCGTCAACTGGGCCAGCGGGTGCGGTTCATCGGCGTGGACGGGCCGCGTTGGGTGCTGCGCGGTGTCATCCGCGGCGAAGGCGCCTCCAAGCCCGAGGTGATGTCGGAGATCGAGCAGGTGTTCTCCGACATCGTGGTGGTGCGCGGGGACCAGCCGGCGCCGCCCAGCGAACTGCTGCCGATCACCGTGCCCAAGGAGATCCAGGAGAAGATGGCCGCCGCGGCCAAGCAGCGCGCCGCCCAGCAGTCGGCGCAGCACGGCAACTCCGGCCGCTCGCCCAACGGTTCGGCCGAGGGGCCCGGCACCGGTGGTCCGGTGCAGGCCTGAGGTAGGCACGGCCCCGAGGAACCGGGAAAGGTTCCGGTTCCGAGGAAACGGCCTGTGGACAACGGTCCCGGGGGCGTTTGTTTTCGTAGTGTGTCCCCATGGACGAGACAACGCGAAACAGCGCCCCCCGACCGTTCCCGGAGGACTGGCAGCGTGCCCTGGCGGTGGTGGCCCACCCCGACGACCTGGAGTTCGGCGTCTCCTCGGCGATCCACCGGTGGACCTCGCAGGGCAAGGACGTCGTCGAACTGTTGGTGACCAAGGGCGAGGCGGGGATCGACTCGCTGGATCCGGGCGCCTGCGCCCCGGTGCGCATGGCCGAGCAGCACGCCTCGGCGGAGGCGGTCGGTGCCGGCACCGTGGAGTTCCTGGACTTTCCCGACGGCATGTTGGAGTACGGGCTGCCACTGCGGCGAGCCCTGGCCGAGGCGATCCGCCGGCATCGCCCCGACGTGATCGTGTCCATCAACTTCCGGGAGCACTTCGCCGGTGGTGGCGGGTTCAACCACGCCGACCACCGTGTGTTGGGACCGGCGCTGTTGGACGCGGTGCGCGACGCCGCGAACCGGTGGGTCTTCCCCGAACAGCCGGCGGAGGGGAACCGGCCATGGTCCGGGGTGCGGATGGTGGCTTTCGGGGCGGCGCCGGAGTCGACGCACTACGTGGAACTGGGCGAGGAGAACCTGGCCGCGGGGATCGCCTCCCTCGACGCGCACGAGGTGTACCTGGGCGATCTGGACGGGTTCGACCAGAAGACCTTCCTGCGTGAGGGAGCCGTGCGGGCGGGGGAGCAGGTGGGGGTGGCGCTGGCCACCTCCTTCGAGGTGTTCGAGGTCTGAGGACCGCAGGGAGGGTTCGATGGGCAAGGCCGTGGTGAGCGGATCCCGTTTGAGAAGGGTCCTGTCGTGGATCCTGGCCACGGTGGTGGTGCTGTCGCTCGTGGTGACCGCGGCCTTCTTCGGCTGGGCGCTCACCCCGCATCGGGCCGAGCCCGAAGCGCTGCGACGAGCGCAGGAGAACCCGGACGTGGAGGTGATCCGGGGCCAGGACCGGATCCTGCTGTCCCCGGCCGGGGAGCCATCGGGTACCGGGGTCGTGTTCTACCCGGGTGCCCGGGTGGAGCCCGACGCCTACGTGGCGACCTGGGCCCCGATCGTCGCCGCCACCGGGGTCACCGTGGTGGTACCGGACATGCGCCTGAACCTGGCCCTGTTCGACCAGGATCGCGCCGAGGACGTGGTGACCGAACTGCCGGAGGTGGACACCTGGTACCTGGGCGGACACTCCATGGGCGGTGCCTTCGCCGCCCAACACGTGGGCACCGGTGACACCGACGTCGACTGGGCCGGGCTGGTGCTGTGGGCCTCCTACGCGGTGGAGGCCGCGGACCTGGCCGACCGTGACGATCTACGGGTGCTCTCGGTCGCCGGCGACCGAGACGGGGTCCTGCCCCTGACCGAGATCGCGGAACGAAGATCGTCTCTGCCGGCCGACACCGTCACCGTGACCGTGGAGGGTATGAACCACGCCCAGTTCGGTGCCTACGGAGCCCAGGCCGGTGACGAGGAACCGGAGCTGGGCGAGGAGGAGGCCCACGAGAGGCTGGCCGAGGCCACCTCGCCGTTCCTGACCTCCTGAACGCGCACGGTCGGGGGATCAGTCGAGGACCCGGGCCAGAGCTTCCAGAGCCGGCCTCGTCCAGGTGGGTTTACCACCGGGAAGACCGGACTCCCCGGCACGACCGATCTCGATGAGCCCCTGACAGCGCAGCAGTGCCCACCCACGCGCACGCAGGACGGTGGCCTCGTCGGCACGGGCGTATTCGGCGAAGAACCGCTCGGCCGAACCCGAGGGAAGCAGGAGCCAGGCAGCGGACAGATCGGTGGCCGGATCACCGGCGCACATGTCGCCGAAGTCGATCACACCGGTCAGTGCGCCGCCGGCACCCACGACGTTGGCGGGATGCAGGTCACCGTGCAACCACACCGGTGGCCCATCCCACGCGGGGGCCACTCGTGCCCCCTCCCACACCTGTCCGACCCGGTCGATGTCGCCATCGACGGCCCCGCGCCGGAGGAGCTCCTCGAACCCGTCGGCGACCGCCGACAACGGCACGCCTCGCTGGGCGCTGGTGGGGGCGTCGTCGGGCGCTGGTCGGTGAAGGGCGGACAGAAAACGCGCCAGGACCCGGGCGCAACGCGGATCGTGGAGCGAAGCCCGGTCGACCGGTTCGCCGGGGACCCATGTCGTGATCGTCCAGTCGTGCGGGAAAGCGGGGGAGGACGCCCCGGCACGGACGGGAACGGGTACCGGCAGGGGAAGCTCCGGCGCCAGTGACGGTAACCACCGACGTTCCTTCCGTAGCAGTTCGGGGGCGCGCGCGGTGCGCGGCATGCGCACCGCCAGGTCGGATCCCAGGCGCCACATCCGGTTGTCCCAGCCACCGTCGACGAGGCGCAGTTCCGCCTCGGCCAGATCCGGGTGCTGGGACTCCAACAACGACCGCACCAGTGCCTCGTCGGCGGACGGATCCTCGGTGGGCCCGGCCTCCGGGCTCACGATCCCGATCGGGCGGGGCCGGGGTCGACGGGGTCGGTGACGTGCCCGGTGAACAGCAGGGCGGGGCCGCGACGCAGGGCGACGTGGAAGGGGCGGTCCACGGTGAACCTCTTCGGCTTGGGCGGGAAGCCGGCCGCCATCGTCATCACCGCGGCGGTGGCGGCCGCGCCCTCGGCGCCGCGCTCGTCCACGCGCAGTACCGACTGATGCACGATCGCGTCGACCTTGAGCGGTTCCTCGCTGATCCCCGAGAAGTCGGCGTCGTCGGTGGCCAGAGCACGCACCGGGGCCGTGGTGGCGGCCAGGGGGTCGAGCAGGGCGATGTCGCTGTCGACGGTGAACCGGGGCAGCGCCAATTCGACCTGTTCCCCTCGACGTTTCCGGTACAGGGCGCTCAGGGTCCGGTCATCCGGTGGACCGTCCTCACCCAGGAACACGTCCAAGGTGAGTCCGTGTTCTCCCGGCAGGCTCACCATCCGCCAACCGTCGTGCTCGGCGTGGACCATGCGTCCGGTGCGACGCATGGTGGGCACCTTGCGCTCGCCCCCGGGCGCATGGAAGACGCGGTCCCGGGTCCGGCCCACCTCGAAGGGATCGAGCCAGACCATCTTCACCCACAGGGCGTTGACCAGCAGCATCCGCACGTCGGGGTCGATGGTGCCGGGGGAGAGGAGTTCGTCGATCAGCCCCTGGGTGACCTCGCCGACGCGCGCGTTGACCTTCCGGCGCACCCCCTCGGCGTCGCCTCGGAAGTCGACCAGGTCCACCTCCGCGCCGGCCCGAGTCCGGACCCGTTCCTCGAAGTCGGCGCGCACCGGAAGGTCGGCGGGCACGTACAGCCCGTTCAGCACCGCCAGGTCCAACCCCTCGGCGGCCGCCACCGCCTCGTCCAGGGCCCTCACGTGTTCCGCCAGGTCCCCGCCCGGGGCCAGAAGGTCTGTGAGTTCGCTTCGGGTCCGGCCGGCGGCGCCCTCGGCCAGCAGGGTGAGCACCGAGCCGACCGAGTACGGCGACCAGATGTGGGAGGTGCCGGCGTCCCACAGTTCCCGTTCCAGGACGGCGGCGAAGCGTGCGTGGTCCTCCTGGGGTGGACGATCCTGTCCGGTGGTGCTCAAACGGGCCTCCTCGGCGCGTGCGGGTGGGCCGTCAGGTTACGGAACGACGGCGACGTGACGCCAGGGCCCGCCGCGTTCCGTGGCGTATAAAGAGCCGGTGACAAGTCGCATGAGACAAGCCGTGACGAAGGTGGGCAAGGCCGGTCGATCCACCCCTGCGGTCGCCGAGAACACCGAACCCGCCCGGTGTCCACTCGCGTAGGGTGGTGCATCATGGCCGGCGGCCCTAGGGGTCCAGATGCGGGAGTGGGATGACTGAGCAGCAACGGGCCTCCGAAGAGGCGGCCCAGGAGGCGGACCGGGCGGAGGCCGCCACCATCACCGAGGGCACGGTGGAGGTCCTGGTCCGCAGCAAACTCGCCGAGGCCCTCGGCGGCAAGCGCGGCATGGTCGAGGCGGCCATCCCCACGCTGACCTTCACCATCTCCTACATCGTCGGCTCGGAGCTGCGACTGTCGATCATCCTCGGTGTGGTCGCCGCGCTGCTGCTGGGCGTGGTCCGCCTGGTGCAGCGCTCCTCGGTGCAGTACGTCGTCACCAGCCTGTTCGGCATCGGTATCGCCGCGCTGTTCGCCATGCGCAGCGGCAACGCCGCCGACGCGTTCCTGCCCGGTGTCATCTACAACGCCGTGTACGCGTTGGTGCTGAGTCTCTCGGTCCTGGTGCGCTGGCCGGCGATCGGGCTGATGATCGGCCCGTTCATCGGGCACAAGGAGGACTTCACCTCCTGGCGGAGCAACCCCGCCGTGGTCAAGCTGGCCTCCCGGTTGACCTGGCTACTGGTGCTGCCGTGCGTCATCCGCGTCCTGGTCCAGTATCCGCTGTGGCTCGCCGACAACCAGGGCTGGGCCGACACCTTCGCGATCCTCGGCTTCTCCAAGGTCGCCATGGGCTGGCCACTGCAGGTGGCCGCCTTCACCGGCATGGTGTGGGTACTGGCCCGTGGCCGTACCCCGCTGGACCAGGATCGAGAGCGCTCCGAACAGGACACGGCCTCGGCCCCCGACCGCGACTAGACCTTCGGCCCGCCCACCGTCCCCGTCGAACGGGCCGGTGGGCGCCTGTCCCACAGTCTTGGGACAACCCCTAGTCGATGGTGGCCGGGTCGGCTTCGTCGACCGGCCCCAAGACCTCTTCCAAGGGTCCGAGGGAGTCCGGTTCGGCCAGGAACACCACGGTGTTGCCCACCGCGAGGGTGCGTTCGGGGTCCGGTGGGCGCACTCCGCCCGGGCCCAGGACCGCCACCAGCGCCACGCCCTCGGGAAGCGCCCCGGTGAGCTCGGACTCGGTGCGATCCACGAAGGGGCTGCCCGCGTGCAGCACCGACTCGGCGACCTCCGCGCCCGGCAGCGGCGGCAGGGTGCCCTCCTCCTCCGGGTAGTCCTCCTCGCCGGGCATGTCCTCGACCAGGTCGGCGATCAATCGTGGAGGTGAGACCGCCAGGTCGACGCCCCAGGAGTCGTTGAACAGCCACTCGTTGTCGGGGTGGTTGATGCGGGCGATGACCCGCTCCACCTCGAACTCGGTCTTGGCCAGTAGGGAAACCACCAGGTTGACCTTGTCGTCGCTGCTGGCGGCGATGACCACGTCGAAGTCGCCCAGCCGGGCGTCCTCCAGGGTGGCCAGCTCGCAGGCGTCGGCGAGCAACCACTCCACCTGGGGCAGGTCGTCCACACCGATCGCCCGGGTGTCCCGGTCGATCAACAACACGTCGTGTCCGCTGCCCGCCAGTTCCGTGGCGATGGAACGGCCCACGCTTCCGGCTCCGGCGATGGCGATCCGCATCTCACCCACGCCCCGTCTCGTCCTCGCGCGGCTTGCCCAACCGCTCGGTCAGCTCACCCATGTCGCGGCCCTGCGCCACCACGTGCAGCACGTCGCCCTCGACCAACGTCTCGCCTGAGGCGGCGAGTGTGATCCGGCCCCGGCGCACCAGGTACACCAATCGAAGGGGGACGGACTCCTCCAGTTCGGCGACGGTCGACCCCGCCCACCCCGCGGGCAGCGGCATCTCTCGCATCGCCAGGGTGCCCGAGGCGTCCTGCCACTCGGGGGCCGTGTCGAGCCCGCCGTCACCGGGCAGCACCCGGCGCAGGATCGAGTCCGCGGTCCAACTGACCGTCGCCACCGTGGGGATCCCGAGGCGCTGGTACACCTCGGCCCGGCGCGGGTCGTAGATGCGCGCCACCACGTTCTCCACCCCGAACGCCTCGCGGGCCACCCGCGCCGCGATGATGTTGGAGTTGTCACCGTTGCTGACCGCGGCGAACGCGGACGCGCGGTCCACACCGGCCGACAACAGCACCTCACGGTCATGACCAACGCCGCGCACCGCGTGTTTGGCCACCGAGCCGCGCAACCGTCGGAACGAGTCCGGGTCCTGGTCGATCACCGCCACCGTGTGGCCCAGATCCACCAGCGTGTGCGCCAGGGTGGAACCCACCCGTCCGCACCCCATGATCACGATGTGCACCTCGTCAGCACTCCCCGTCCACCTTCGGGAGGCACGGCTCCGGTCCCGTGGCCCGATGGTTCCACCTTGGCACACATCCGTGTGACACGTGCGACCACCCCGGCGGGCAATGCCGGATCCAGTCCGCGAACCCGAAAAGGCCCGGTAGATTGGGGCGGATGGGTGGCTGTGCGCGCAGGGTCACCGTAGGACCCGAACACCGAAGGACACCACCATGACCCTTGTAGGTACCGAGATCGAACTGGACGTCGACGACGTCGCCCATGGCGGCTGGTGCGTGGGACGCCACGGCGAACAGGTCGTCTTCGTCCGCCACGCCCTGCCCGGCGAGCGCGTCCGGGTCAAGGTCACCGAACAGACCACCCGTTTCCTGCGAGGCGAGGCCGTAGAGGTCCTCACCGCCTCACCCGACCGCGTCGAGGCGCCCTGTGAGTTCGCCGGGCCCGGCATGTGCGGCGGTTGCGACTGGCAGCACGCCTCCCTGGAAGCCCAGCGCCGCCTCAAGGGCAAGGTCGTCGCCGACCAGCTCAGCCGGATCGCCGGCATCGACATGGCGGTCGACGTGGAGGAACTGCCCGGCACCCCCGATGGCCTGGGCTGGCGCACCCGCGTGCGCTTCTCCGTCGACGAGGACGGCCAGGCCGGCCTGCGCCGTCACCGCTCCCACGACATCGAGCCCGTCGACCGCTGCCTGATCGCCCACCCCGGCGTCAACGAACTCGGTGTCACCGACGTGACCTGGAAGGACGTGAGGGAGGTGGAGGCGGTCGCCTCGGCGACCCGCGCCGACCGTGCCATCGTCGTCACCCCCACCACTGCCAAGCTCGGAGACCTGCCCGAGCTCAAGGCCTCCAGCGCGGTACTGCGTCGCTTCAAGGGCGGTCGGGTGCAGTCGGTGCGCGGCCGTAAGGGTGTGCGCGAGGACGTCGCGGGCCGTGAGTACCGGGTCGGCGCCGGCGGGTTCTGGCAGGTCCACCCGGCCGCGGGCGAGACGCTCTCCGCCGCGGTCCTGGAGGCGCTGGAGCCCAAGCCGGGCGAGACGGCCCTGGACCTGTACTGCGGCGCCGGCCTGTTCACCGGTGCGCTCGCCGAGGCCGTGGGCCCCGAGGGCCGGGTGATGGGGGTGGAGAACGGGGAGAACGCCGTTCGCGACGCCCAGTACAACCTCAAGGACCAGCCGCAGGTGCGCGTCGAACGCGCCGACGTGGCCAAGCAGATGCGTGAGTGGGCCGACGTGCGCGCCGACGTGGTCACCCTGGACCCGCCGCGCGCCGGACTGGGCAAGGAGGTCGTGCGCAAGGTGGCGGGCATGAAGCCGCGCCGTGTCGCCTACGTCTCCTGTGACCCGGCCACGCTCGCCCGTGACCTGGCCGACTTCGAGCGCTCCGGCTACCAGCTGGTGGGATTGCGCGCCTTCGACGCCTTCCCCATGACCCACCATGTGGAGTGCGTCGCGGTGCTGGAGCCGGTCAAGCTCGCCCGTCGTCACCGTGAGGACCAGGACTGACGAGAAACGCCGCGGGGCCGGTCCGGACACGTTCCGGGCCGGCCCCGCCGCCGTTACAGACCGGAGCAGTCTCCGGAGACCGCCCCCGTGACATCGTTGGCCGCGCCGAAGTCGGTCACGTCCGGACCGTTGCCGGAGCAGGAGAGCGAACCGCGCACGCTGGAGCCCGCCACGACGGGGCCGTACCCGTCCTCACCGGTCCAGGTGTCGGCCGGCACCTGGGTGTTGTCGTGCAGGGACACCGAACCGGTCAGTGCCGTGCCCAGGATGGTCACCTCGGACGTGGTGCCGGTGATGGAGACCGCGCCGCGCACGTCGGCGTCGGTCAGTCGCACCGTGTCGGCGCCCGTGGCGGACAGGCCACCGCGCAGGGCGCCGCCCTCGATCACCAGGGACGCGCCCTCGGCGACGGTGACCGGGCCGCGCACGTTCACGTCGTCGAGGCAGACCACGCCCTCGTCGACGGTCAACCCGCCGAAGACGTCGTCGGTGACGGTCTCGGTGCACTCCAGGTCGGCCCCGGGCACGACCGTGGCGCGGAAGTCGTCGGGCGTGCCGATGTTGCCGGCGGAGTCGATCGCGCGGTGCTCCACGGTGTGGGTGCCCCAGCCGCTCTCGTGTCCGTCCACCTCGAAGACCGCCATGGACAGGCCACCGCTGCCCAGGCTGCCGTAGACGAGGTCGTCGACGTTGATCCCGTCGGGGGTGAACCGGAACGGGGCCTCGGAGTCCTGGGGCCAGCCGTAGTAGTGGTGCCAGCCGTCGCCGTCGACCCGGAACTCGCCGACCACGTGCCCGTTGCGGTCGTCCTCGGGTGTCAGTTTCATCGAGAACTCGTTGAGGAACAGGTGGTGCTCCTCGCCGGTCACCGTGGCGGCCGGCGTCGACAGCTCGCGCGGAGCCTCGGGGTCGGTCGCGTCCACGGTCCAGGTGAGCGTCTGTGAGCCGGACCCCTCGGGGTCGGTGACCGTGGCGGTCAGCGTGTGGTCGCCCGCCTCGTGTTCGAACGCGCCCAGGTCCAGGGTGCGTCCGTCGGTCGCGGTGGACACGGGTTCTCCGTCCAGCTCCCAGGCCACGTCGAGCACCCGGTCGGTGGGACGGGTGGTCTCGACATAGACGACCTCTTCGGCGGCCACGGCCCGTTCGGTGTCGCGGTGCTTGTCGAAGGCGACCTCCGTCTCGACCGGCTCCAGGGGCTCACCGACCGTCCAGGTGAGCGTGCGGGTCATCGCCTCGGACCCGCGGATGGCCGGGTCACGGACGAACTCGGTGGGGTCCTGCACGGTCACCGACACCTCGGCGCCCTCGGCCGGGTCCAGTTCGTCCAGCGCCAGGTGGTGTGCCCCGGCGGCCTCGGCCACCTCCTCGCCGTCGACCGACCAGGTGTACTCCAGCTCGTGGAAGACCGGGTGCGGACCCTCGACCCACAGCACGTCCTCGGCGCCGACCTCGCCTTCGGGGGTGGCGGAGACCGGCATGGACGCCTGGTCGCGCAGGCCGGAGATCCGGTGCGTCATGACCTCCCGGCCGACCTGGTCGAAGTAGTAGCCCAGGGTCTTGAGCATGGAGTGGGCACTGGGCCGCCACACGCCCTCGGAGTGGTACAGGCCGCCTTCGTGCCCGTCGGGATCGGCCGCCCGGATGGTTCCGCCGGCCTCGCTCTCCTCACCCAGCCAGCGCCACCATCGGGCCTCCTCCTCGATCATCTCCTCGGAGGTCATCAGCGTGTGGTGGGCCGAGTCGGGTTCCTCCCCCTCATAGCGGCCCAGGCTGGTGTCACGGAAGTAGTAGGGGTACTCGTCCTGGAGTTCGCCCAGGGAGTGGGCGAGTTCGTGCGGGCTGATCAGCGCCGAGAGCGCGTTGCCCGAGGACGCCGTCGCCAGGCGCCCGCCGGCCCCGCCGTAGGTCTCGCTGTTGGCCAGGGCCAGGATCTGCCGGTTGTCGTCGGTCACACCGGGGACCATGTCCGCGGCGGCCTCGGCCGCCTCGGAGTCCACGGTCAACAGCCTCTCCAGCGCGTCCTCGTCGCAACCGTTGAAGAAGCCCATGCCCAGGGCGGTGTCGCGCTGCTCCCAACCGTCGGCGGGGTCGCAGTCCACACCGGACTCGACCGAGGGGGTCTGCACCACATACACGTTGAAGTAGTGCCGGTAGGAGCGGAACGGCTCGATGCTCCACTGCACGTTGAGGTGCTGTTCGACCTGCTCGTGGTACAGGTCCATCTCGTCCTCGGTGTAGCCGTCGCCCAACAGGACGAGGTTGAACCGTTCGGAGGGGTCACCGGTGACCTGGACCGGCACCACCGTGGCCTCGTCCAGGGGCGCGGCCTCGGCGGGGCGGTCGGGGGCCGAGAGCACGGCGGTCGTGGACAGCAGGGACAGGGCGGCCAGGGCCGCCGCGGGTCTGCGCACAGGGGGATCCTTTTGATCGGGGGAGACGTGTCGCGCAGCGTACTGATGTTCGTATCGCGGCCACCAGGGGAAGGGCTATAGGGATTTCGATAACCCGCCGAAGGGCGGGGGCCGTTACCGGTGAGAGGGGACACGCCCATGGCACAGCGCGAACCGGGGGAGGACCATCCCATCACCGTCGAACCCACCGGAGCGCCCGTGACGGTGCGAGTGGACGGCAAGGTGATCGCCCGGACCACGTCCGCGCTCACCCTGAGCGAGGCGAAGTACCGACCGGTCCAGTACGTCCCGATCTCCGACGTGGACCCCACGGTCCTGCGTCGCGCCGAGACCACCACCTACTGCCCGTACAAGGGCACCGCCGCCTACTACGGCCTGGACCTGGGCGGGGAGGAACTCGCCGACGCGGTGTGGACCTACGAGCGGCCCTACGAGGGGGTCGCCGCAATCGCCGACCACGTCGCCTTCTACCCGGGACGGGTGAAGATCGAGGTGGAGGGGCGAGACGAGGACTGAGGCGGGCGCCCCGCACCCGTGCGGGCACGGGGCGCCCGGCACTATCGGCGTGCTCGAAGCTTCCGGGGAGAGGGGGCCTTCAGCACGGCCAGGCCCAGTGCGAGGACGACCAACCCCGACCAGGACACCCACGGCAGACGCTCACCCACCAGGGCCACGCCCAGTACCGCGGCGACGGCCGGTTCGGCCAGGCTGAGCGTGGTGGCGGTGGAGGCCGAGGTGTGCCGCAGCCCGTGCCCGAACAGCCGATAGGCGAGGAACACGGTGAACAGCGCCAGGTGCAGGGCCACCAGCGCGCCCTCCACCGTGGCCAGCCACGCCGTCCCGGTGGCCACCACCACCGGCAGCACCAGGACGCCACCGCCCGCGAACATCGTCCCCATCACCGCGCCGGAGGTTTGCCCCCGGCGGATCAGCCGTTCGGCGATGATCGTGTACAGCGCGTAGGAGAACCCGGCCACCAGGGCCAGGAGCACCCCCGAAGGACGCACCGAGGTGGGGCTGCCGACCAGATCGGGCCCCAGGACGAGCACGGCGCAGCCGATCACGGCCGCGACGGTGGCCACCGTCCAGCGCCGGTCGGGGCGCACCCGCTCCAGTCGCCAGGCCAGCAGCCCGGCGAACACCGGGGCGCTGCCCAGGGTGATCACGGTTCCCACCGCCACACCGGCGTGGGCGACCGCAGGATAGAAGGAGAGTGGATATCCGGCGACCGCGATCGCGCCCAGCAGCAGGATCGCCCGAGTACGCCCATCGGAGCGGGTGAGCAGGGCGAATGATCCCCGGCCGGTGAGGAACAGCAGGATTCCGCCCAGGACCAGCCCGGCCGAGCCGATGGCGGCGGGGTGGGCGCCGTCGGGGGCGAAGGAGCTCGCGGTGCCGGTGGTGCCCCACAGCACCGCGGCGCCCAGGATCGGCAGGGGGCCGCCGGTGAGTCGGGGCGGGGCGGGGTTCTTTCGGTTCACCGATGTGGGGGAGGTGTGTTCTGGCACGTTCGTACTTTCCGTCTCGACGCCTGAAGGGCAACCGCGGGGCGCACGACGGACGGGCCGCTCACCGTGTGGGTGGGGCCTTCGCGTGGAGGAGTGGTCGGCCGGTGCGCCCGGTCAGGCGCTCAGCGGCGGCAGGACCTTGTGCCAGTGGTAGTTCATCCTCCTCACGGTAGCGCCCGGGGTGTGACCGGGGTGGTCCGGGGCAGGGCGAACGTCAGGTGCCGGCCGGTGGTGTGTTCTGGCCGTCGATGAACTCCGGATCGAGGGTGGAGCGATCCCAGTCGGGTTCGGGGATCGCTTCGGGCCCGGTCAGCGACAACCCGAGCAGCTCGGCGAGGGTGGCGAGGTCCGTGGCCGAAGACGTCAGGACGTCCCAGTGCTCGTGCACCACCGCCGCCACCCGTTCCTCTGGCAGGGCGAGCAACGCGTGGGTCAGCCGCAGGTCGTCCCGGCCGGGTGAGAAGTCCGTCAGGAACCATTCGGCGGCCTCCACCCCCTCGCCCTCGACCGACACCAACCAGGCACCGACCACGGTTCGGGCCTGCCCGGTACCCACGTATCCCATGTCGTCGGTTCGGCCCATGCCCAGCACGTGTGAGACCAGGTCGGAGCGCAACCGGGCACGGTGGGTCTCTTCGTCGGGTCGCCAGTACTCGGTCAGCACGATGCCGTCGTCGGGCGGGTGGATCAGGACGTCCGCGCGCAGGGTGGGGTTGGCCTGCCACACCGTGGGTCGGTGAACGTCCTCGGGAAGGGTGCGCAGCACCGGTTCCAGGTCCGCGTGCCAGAACACCACCCACGACTCGTAACCGGGCAGCGGGCAGTAGGTCATGCCGTCCAACCCCTGGCAGGAACCGGTCGACGGGGTCCGGGGCCGGGCGTTGGCGCTCAGGGCGTCGTAGGAGTACTCGCGCTGGGCGTGGACGTGCAGCGCGGCCATCCCGACCAAGACCACGGCGGTGACGGCCAGGCCGACCGGCCGCAGGAACCGGGTGTCGCGGCGCGCGGCCAGGGTGAGCAGACCGGCGCAGAGCACCATCGACACGGTGTGCGCCAGGTAGAACAGGGCGGTCGTGGCGGTGTCGGGGTAGGAGACCGGCAGCGGTTGAAACGCCATGCTGAGCAGGCTGCCCATACGGGAGACGATGACGTCCGTACGGGTGCCGAGGGCCAGCAGCGAGGACGACAGGTACAGGGGCAACAGCAGGGTGAGCGCGATCAGTGGGGCGTAGGACCGGGTCCAGGCGACCGAGGCCACCGCGCCCATCGGCCCGGCCCAGCCGAGGACGACGACGCCCACGAACGCCGCCGGCTGCGGTGTCCCGGCGATGGGGGCCGGCGCGGTCACCACGAACACCGTCAAGAAGGCGCACATCAGCGCGGTGGTGAGGGTGATCGAGGCCAGGGCCAACGACGCCAGCCGGGCCCCCGGGGACAGGGGCAGGGCCATCGACCGGGAGTGCCGTACTTCGCGCAGGGCCGGGAAGGTCGTGACCGCGAACATGGCGGCACCCACCCCGGCGGCGCACAGCACGGCCTCGTTGAAGAGCTCGCCCATGGTCGGCAGCCCGGAGGCGTGGGAGGTCAGCCACACCAGGGCCATCACGGCCGGGACCAGGAGCAGGAAGAGCGGGCTCGTTGACAGGTGGCGCAGGTTGAACCCGGTCAGTCGTACGAAGGTGACGGCGTTCGACCACCGTACGGTCCGAACGGGGCCGCTCAACGGGGGACCGATCCGGTCAGGAGCAGGTAGGCGTCCTCCAACGACGGTT
Organism: Nocardiopsis sp. NPDC006832; assembly: GCF_040635885.1. NCBI lineage: Bacteria > Bacillati > Actinomycetota > Actinomycetes > Streptosporangiales > Nocardiopsidaceae > Nocardiopsis > Nocardiopsis sp. NPDC006832. Next base: position 67,228 of record NZ_JBEYLC010000006.1, read on the forward strand.
CCACCGGGACCCGGTCCACGGCGTCGGGTACGTCGGACTCCGCCGGACCCAGGACCCGATAGCGGCCGTCGGCCAGCCGCCACGACGTCACCCCGGCGGGTGGACGTGATCCCTGTTCCCACACCCGGCCCCGGGCGCGGGCGACCAACTCGGCGGGGGCTCCGTCGAAGATCATCCGCCCCTGGTCCAGGACCAGTACCCGACGGCACAGCGCCGCCACGTCCTCGATCTGGTGGGTGGACAGCAGCACCGTGCTATGCACCGCGAGCTCGGAGACCAGGTCGCGGAAGCGGATGCGCTGTTCGGGGTCGAGCCCGATGGTGGGTTCGTCGAGCAGGAGCAACCGGGGGTCGCCGATCAGGGCGGCGGCCAGCCCCAACCGTTGTCGCATCCCGCCGGACAGTCGCCGGATCCGGGTGTGCCTGCGGTCGTACAGGTCCACTCCGCGCAGCGCGCGCCGTACCTCCTCGTGGCGCTCCCGACGCCCGCCCCTTTCCTTCAGGACCGCCATGTAGTCGAGCAACCCGAACGCGGTGAAGTGCGGGTAGAACGACGGGTTCTGCGGCAGGTAGCCGAGCCGGCGGCGGATCGCGGTGCGTTCGCCCGAACGTTCCGGGTCCAGTCCCAGGACGCTCAGTTCTCCGAGGGTGGCCTCCAGGTCGGTGGCCAGACAGCGCAGGAGGGTGGTCTTGCCCGCGCCGTTGCGGCCGAGCAGCCCGGTCACCCCGGGGCCCAGGTCGAGGTCGATCCCGGCCAGGGCCCTGCGGGTGCCGTAGGTGCGGACCAGGCCGCGGGCGCGGACCCCGCCCGTGAGCCCGGTCGGTTCGGCCGTCGTGGTCATGCCGTCCTCATCCTCAGCGCGACGATGGCGGCCAACAGGGCCAGGGCGGTGGCCCAACCGGCCTGTGCCAGGGGCGAGAACAGTTGGAACGGGTCGGCGCCCTCCATGAGCGCGAACATGGCCATGAGCAGCAGCCAGCCCCCGCCGATGAGTCCGCCGGCCGCGCTCAGGTGCAGCCAGCGGCCCAGGATCAGGCAGCCGGCGACCATGGCCAGGGCGGGCAGTAGCCAGAACACGGCCTCGTACGCGGTGGCGACGGAGGGCATCAGCGCGGACGCCACCGTGCACAGGGTCAACGCCGGTGCCAGCACCGCGCAGGTGCGCAGGAGCAGTAGTCGGGGTCCGGCCCAGGGGGTGACCGAGGCCAGGCTGTGCGCGGGGTCCACCCCGCGTCCGTAGGCGAGGGCGACCCCGGCCAGCGGGATCACCGGGACGGTGAAGGAGAACAGCAGGGTGCCGCGCGGGATCTCGTGGGCCAGGACCAGGGTGGTGGCCAGCACGATCACCATGGCCACCAACCAGGCCCGGTAGAGGGTCGGTGTGGCCGCCAGCAGTTTGGCGGTGCCCTCGCGTAGTCCCAGCGTGCCCAACAGGCGTTCGAGTGGGGAGAGGCGGGGGCGGTCCACGACGTCGCGCAGGTTCGCCCAGCTGCGATCCAGCCAGGCCTCGTCGGTGGGCAGTCGGTCGCGGCAGTGGGCGCAGTGGGTCAGGTGGGCCTCCGCCGACATGGCGGTGACGTCGTCGGCGGTGTGGGTCGCGTAGCGGTGGAGTTGGTCGTGGGTCAAGTGCCAGCTCATGTGGTCAGTGCCTCCCGTAGCCGCGCCTTGGCGCGCATGACCCGTGTCTTGACGGTTCCCTCGGGTATGCGGAGGATCTCCGCGGCCTCGCGGACGGTGAGGCCGTCGAGCACGGTCGCCTGGATGGCCGAACGCAGCTCGGGGGAGAGTTCGTGCAGGGCGGCGCCCAGAGGGCCGTGCTCGATGTTGAGGAGCACGGTGTCCTCGGCGGAGGCGTCGCCGATGGTCTCGTACGGTTCGGGTTCGGTCTCGGCGATCCAGCGGTTGGCGCGTTTGCGCAGCTGCGAGATGAGCTGGCGGATCGCGATGGTCCACAGCCACGCTCCGGCGTCGGTGTCGCCGGGGCGTGGTCGGAAGGAACCGGCGTTGCGCCACACGGCCAGGAAGGTCTCCTGGAGTGCGGCGTCGAGCTGGTCTGTGTCCGAACAGCGGTAACGCAGACGAAGACGCAGCCACGGGGCGTGTCTTCGGTGCAGGATCTCCAGGGCGTCGGTCTCCCCTGCGGCCACGGCGGACAGCAGCACCGGGTCGGGGCTGTCCGGTCCGTATTCGGGGGCGCGCTGTCGGGCACGGCGGAGGAACTTCACGTGAAGGGCTATCGCGGTGGGGAGGGGGAACGGTTCTGGTGGATCCGGTTCTGGTGGATCCCGGTGGTCTGACCACGCCTTTTCGACGATACCCGCGCGGCGGGTTCGGTATCGGTGCCGGGGGTGGGAGAAACTGGGGCGTATGCGTCTGAGGATCTTCCTTGAGCCCCAACAGGGGGCCACCTACGAGGACCAGCTCGCCGTCGCCAGGGCCGCAGAGGACCTGGGGTTCGACGCCCTGTTCCGTTCCGATCACTACCTCCACATGGGCGACCACCTGAACGGGCTCCCCGGCCCGACGGACGCCTGGATCACCCTGGCCGGACTGGCTCGTGACACCTCCCGTATCCGCCTCGGCACCCTCATGACCGCGGCGACCTTTCGCCACCCCGGCCCCCTCGCCATCTCCGTCGCCCAGGTCGACCGCATGAGCGGTGGTCGGGTCGAGTTCGGCTTCGGCGCGGGATGGTTCGAGCAGGAGCACGCCGCCTACGGCATCCCCTTCCCCGCGGCGGCCCGTGAGCGCTTCGAGCGCTACGAGGAACAGTTGGACATCATCACGGGGTTGTGGACGACCCCGGTGGGGGAGACCTTCCGATACGAGGGCAGGCACTACCGTCTGGCGGAGGGGCCGGCACTGCCCAAACCGCAGCAAGGGCCGCGTCCACCGGTGATCATCGGTGGCACCGGGCTCAAGCGGACCCCGCGTCTGGCGGCCAAGTTCGCCGACGAGTACAACGTTCCGTTCGCCTCGTTGGAGGACACCGAGGCGGCCTTCGACCGCACGACCGAGGCGGTCCGGGTCTCCGGGCGCGGTGCGCCCATGGTCTACTCGGCGGCCCAGGTGCTGTGCGTGGGGCGTGACGACGCGGAGGTGGCCGAGCGGGCCGCCGCCATCGGGCGCGAGCCCGACGAGCTGCGTCGTAACGGTCTGGCCGGCAGCCCGGAGGAGGTGGTGGACAAGATCGGTCGGTTCGGTGCCGTGGGTTCGGAGAGGATCTACCTGCAGGTCCTGGACATGGCCGACCTGGACCACCTGGAGTTGGTGGCCTCGGCGGTGGCGCCGCGGCTGGACTAGCGGTTCGTTGGTCGGGGGTGCCCGTGAGGGCCGGGGGAGCACCCGATAACTTGATATCGAGATACAAGTTAGATACCTTGACGTCAAGATATAGCGGGGCTCCCCCCGACCCGCTCCCGGTTCGGGCGTGTGAGGTCGACCGCTTTTCGACGTCGCGCTCCGAACGAGGGGGCGTCCGCGGCCGATGGGTCGCACTACCGGCGACGATGTGGCGTCGTCGCAGGTCAAAGCGGCCCTGAGGGATTCCAGGGGTGGCAGGGCACCGGACAGTGTCCACCGCCCTCGGGGAATTCGGTCAGGGCGGCCTCAGTAGGTCCCGCGTCCTTCCCATGCGGCAGGATGCTGGGGACAAAGTGGCGAGATCAGGAGGCATACACCGTGTCCGCGAACAGCTTCGGTGCCCGTGACACGTTGCGCGTCGGCGACGAGTCGTACGAGATCTTCCGGCTGGACACCGTCGAAGGTGCCGGCCGACTTCCCTACAGCCTGAAGGTGTTGCTGGAGAACCTCCTGCGCACCGAGGACGGCAAGAACGTCACCGCCGAGCACATCAGGGCCCTGGGTAACTGGGACCCCAAGGCGCAGCCCGATCAGGAGATCCAGTTCACCCCCGCGCGGGTGATCATGCAGGACTTCACCGGCGTCCCCTGTGTCGTCGACCTCGCCACCATGCGCGAGGCCGTCCGCGACCTCGGTGGCGACCCGGACAAGATCAACCCGCTCGCCCCCGCCGAACTGGTGATCGACCACTCCGTCGTGGTCGACCTCTTCGGTCGTCCCGACGCCTTCGAGCGCAACGTCGAGATCGAGTACGAGCGCAACTACGAGCGTTACAAGTTCCTGCGCTGGGGCCAGACCGCCTTCGACGAGTTCAAGGTCGTCCCGCCCGGCACCGGCATCGTGCACCAGGCCAACATCGAGCACCTGGCGCGCGTGACCATGTCCCGTGGGGGCCAGGCCTACCCCGACACCTGTGTCGGCACCGACTCGCACACCACCATGCAGAACGGCCTGGGCATCCTTGGCTGGGGCGTCGGTGGCATCGAGGCCGAGGCCGCCATGCTCGGCCAGCCGATCTCCATGCTCATCCCGCGCGTGGTCGGCTTCAAGCTGAACGGCGAGCTCCAGCCCGGCACCACCGCGACCGACCTGGTGCTCACCATCACCGAGAAGCTCCGTGAGCACGGTGTGGTCGGCAAGTTCGTCGAGTTCTACGGCGAGGGTGTCGCGGCCGTGCCGCTGGCCAACCGCGCCACCATCGGCAACATGAGCCCGGAGTTCGGTTCCACCGCCGCGATCTTCCCGATCGACGACGAGACCATCCGTTACATGCGCCTGACCGGCCGCTCCGAGGACCAGGTCGCCCTGACCGAGGCCTACGCCAAGGCCAACGGCTTCTGGCACGACCCGTCCCAGGAGCCGGAGTTCTCCGAGTACCTGGAGCTCGACCTCGCCGAGGTCGTCCCCTCCATCGCCGGCCCCAAGCGCCCGCAGGACCGCATCGCGCTGTCCGCCGCCAAGCGCACCTGGCGCCACGACGTCAGCGACTACGTCTCCGACGAGGCCGACCAGGCGGGCGAGGAGTCCTTCCCGGCCTCTGACGCCCCGGCCCAGGTCGCCAACGGTGACCGTCCGCACCGCCCGATCCCGGTCACCATGGCCGACGGCACCGAGACCGAGGTCGACCACGGCGCCGTCGTGATCGCCGCGATCACCTCCTGCACCAACACCTCCAACCCCTCGGTCATGCTCGGCGCCGCCCTGCTGGCCAAGAAGGCGGTGGAGAAGGGCCTGTCCCGCAAGCCGTGGGTCAAGACCTCCATGGCTCCGGGCTCCAAGGTCGTCACCGACTACTACGAGCGCTCCGGCCTGACCCCGTACCTGGACAAGCTGGGCTTCAACCTGGTCGGCTACGGCTGCACCACCTGCATCGGCAACTCGGGTCCGCTGCCCGAGGAGATCTCCAAGGCGGTCCAGGACAACGACCTCGCGGTCTCCGCGGTCCTGTCCGGCAACCGTAACTTCGAGGGCCGGATCAACCCGGACGTGAAGATGAACTACCTGGCCTCGCCGCCGCTGGTGGTCGCCTACGCGCTGGCCGGGTCGATGGACATCGACATCACCACCGAGCCCCTGGGCACGGACAAGGACGGCGAGCCGGTCTACCTGGCCGACATCTGGCCGACCGCCGAGGAGATCCAGGAGGTCATGGACTCCGCGATCGCCTCCGACATGTACGAGTCGGCGTACTCGGACGTGTTCGCCGGTGACGACCGCTGGCGCGAGCTGCCCACCCCGACCGGCAACATCTTCGAGTGGGAGGGTGAGTCGACCTACGTCCGCAAGCCCCCGTACTTCGACGGGATGGGTCAGGACCCCGAGCCGGTCACCGACATCTCCGGCGCGCGTGTCCTGGCCAAGCTGGGCGACTCGGTCACCACCGACCACATCTCCCCGGCCGGCGCCATCAAGCCGGGCACCCCGGCGGCCGAGTACCTCAAGTCCAACGGTGTGGAGCGTCGCGACTTCAACTCCTACGGTTCGCGTCGCGGCAACCACGAGGTGATGATCCGCGGTACGTTCGCCAACATCCGCCTGCGCAACCAGATCGCGCCGGGCACCGAGGGCGGCTACACCCGCGACTTCACCCAGTCCGGTGGCCCGGTGTCGTTCATCTACGACGCCGCGCAGAACTACGCGAAGCAGGACACTCCGCTGGTCGTCCTGGGCGGCAAGGAGTACGGTTCCGGTTCCTCGCGTGACTGGGCGGCCAAGGGCACCAGCCTGCTGGGCGTGCGCGCGGTCATCACCGAGTCCTACGAGCGCATCCACCGTTCCAACCTGATCGGCATGGGCGTCCTGCCGCTGCAGTTCCCGGAGGGGCAGTCCACCACCTCCCTCGGTCTGACCGGCGAGGAGACCTTCTCCATCACCGGTGTGACCGAGCTCAACGAGGGCCGCATCCCCGCCACGGTGAGGGTCACCACCGAGACCGGCGTCGAGTTCGACGCCGTGGTGCGGATCGACACCCCGGGTGAGGCCGACTACTACCGCAACGGCGGCATCCTGCAGTTCGTGCTGCGCCAGCTGATCGCGAAGTAGTCCCACCGAGCTCCGCTCCGTGCCCACAGGCACGACGCGCGGTTCACCGGGCCGCCACCGTTCACACGACGGTGGCGGCCCTTCTTCGTGTTCGGGTTCCGAACCCGGCCGGGACCGTCGGCGAACGGGTGCCCGTGTTTCGGCAGGTACGCGACGTCCGGATATGCTCACTTCGTGTCGGTTCCACTCGCGGAGTGGCCCCGACCACCCCTTGCCCCCGGCGCCCCACGTTCCCCAAGTCCCGAAGACCCCCGGCGGCGAGCCGAGACAGGAAGATCGGATGTATCCCCACCGCCTCAGCGCGTCCCGCCGCGCTTCGTGGTTCCTCTCGGTGCCCTTGCTGGCGATCCTCGTGTTGTCGGGGGCCTCATCGGCCCAGGCCGATTCCGAGCGGTCCGTCGAGGATCGAGTGGGGCCCGCCGAGTACTACGCGGGCCTGCTGACCGAGGAACCCGAGGGCGAGGCCGTCATCGTCGACGACTCGATCGCCGGTCTCTACGACCTGGACGAGTTGGAGACGGACCTGCACGAGGCGTTCGCCCCGCTGGACGTTCCGTACTACGTCGTGGCCGGCGCCCTGCCCGGACACTCCACCATGCCCCTGGACTTCCTGGCCGCGGTACAGGACCGGGTCGGTCGACCCGGCCTGTACGTCTACCTGCGACCCGGGTCGGCCGAGGTGACCGCGGTGTCCAGGGAGGTGGGTCTGCCCGTGGAGAGGGCCAACAGGGTGCTCCTGAACGAGGAGAACCTCGTCACCTACCTGCCCATCGACACCAGTGCCGAACTCTTCGCGCGGACCCTGGTCGCCCCCGACCTCGATGAGAGGTTCGAGGAAGGGTGGGGTTCGCCCTGGCAGCGACTCGGGCCGCTCTATTGGTGGGCGGAGTCGCACCTGCGCCCGCTGCGCATGGAGACCTACGACTCGCCGGAACGACTCGGTGAGGCCACAGCCCTCACGGTGGGGGTGACCATCACCCTGGCGCTGGCGTTCGGGGTGATGCGTTCGGGTCGCCGTCGACGGGCCGCCGAGGCCGGTCACACCGGTCGGCTCCGAGGCGACCGGGCCCTGATGGTGGGCATGGTCGTGGCCACCGCCACCGGCGTCGTGGTCGTGGCCGCGTCCCTGGTCCAGCTCGACCGGGGGACCCTGCCCGAGGACGTCGAGAAGGTGGCCCCCGTGCCGCCGGAGACGGCACCCTACGTGGTGGACACCGTTCGTCTGGAACGTGTCGCCGAGGCGCTGCGCGAGGACCCCATCTACGTGGATCCACAGGCGCAGGTGGACACCGAGGGACTGGACCGGATCGTCGAGCGAGGACTGCCCGAGAACGTTCCCGTCCACGTCGCGGTGATGCCGATGAACCCGCACGACGAGTCGGGCGGCGACGGGGAGGTCTTCGTCCACGCCCTGCACCACGTCATGGACGAGGACGGGTTCTACGTCGTCGTGTCCGGCGAGGCCGGGGTCTCGACCCGGGTGGAAACGGCCCGCTTCGGCGTGGACTACTCGGACGGCGAACGCGACTGGACACACCTGGAGGGGGTCACCGGATATCTCGACGGCTCCACCCCGGCCCAGGCCCTGGACGGCCTGTTGGGCGTGGTGGAGGAGGAGGTGGAACGCGCCCCGGGCCAGGCCTCGGAGGTGCCCTACACGGTGGAGTCTCGGGCCGACCCCAGACCGGAACCCTCACGGATCTCCCGGTTCTTCTCCGGTGACTTCCTCACGTCGTTGTTCCTGATCGGCCCGATCGTCGCCGGTGTGCTCCTGACGTTGGCCTGGTGCGCGAACCGTCTGGTGAACCGGGCGCGGGCCGTTCCCGGCCGCGCCCTGCGTCCGCGTGCCGACCGCGCGGTACGTCGGATGGCCAAGGCGCTCCAGACCGCCCCGGCAGCCCACCCCGGACGGGACAAGGCCCTGAGGGAGTCCGACATGGCCCTGACCGTCCTGGGTGCGCACCCGGACGAACTCGACCTCGTAGGGGTCACGGTGCTGGCCGACCGGGCCGTCCTTCGTCTCGACCCGGACCCGGAGACCGCGGCCCGGGCCGAGGAACCCGTGTGCGCGGTCAACCCCCTGCACGGGACCTCCATCCGTCAAGGGGCCGTGCGTGGGAAGGGGAGGAAGCGGAACGTGGTGCTGCCACAACCCCTCTGCCGGTCTTGTTCGACTCTGACGGAATCCCAGCGGCGGGCCCGTACCCTCCTGGTCGCCGGACCGGGCGGCGGCCGTGTCCCCTACCTGGAACTGGACCGGGAGTGGAACCGCGGTGGATACGGGACCAAGTACCGGCTCAACGTGGAAGACCTGCTGAAGGAGTCCGATGTCCACTGACCACCGAACGGTGAGGACCCGTCCTGTCGTGGTCGCCGCCGCGCTCTCGGCCGTGTTCCTCACGACCGCCTTCCCCGGGATCGCCACGGCCGATACCGAGACGGATACGGTGAGCCCGACCGAACGGGTCGTGGCCGAACTGGAGGAGTCCCCGGTCCACGTCGATCCCGCCTTCTCCTCCGCCCTGCCCGAGGAACGGGCGGACGCGCTGGAGGAGCAGATCGAGGGTTCGGACGTGCCGCTTCGGGTGCTGGCCGTGCCGCTGATCGAGGGCGGCGACTGGTCCGGTCAGGCCGACCAGATGGTCGCGGCGGTGCACGACAGGATCGGCGGCGAGGCGCACTACCTGGTGATGGACGGCAGGAGCGTCTCGGGCCACGACTTCGGTACGGGAAACGACGAGTCGGGTTCGCGGGCCTTCTACTCCGCTCTCACCGTCTCCTACGAATTCGAGTACGACTCCCCGGCCGTGGACAAGTTGGAACGGTCGGTGGAGATCGCCTTGTCCGAGGACCCGAAGGCGCTCTACGACGAGGCGGTGGAGTCCCAGGAGAGGGGACCGATCGACTGGTTCTACTCCCTCGGCCCGTGGGGGTACTCGTTGGTCACGATCCTGCCCTGGGTCGTCGCCGTACTCGCCCTGGTCGGACTCGGGTTCGGGGTGCACCGGTGGCGCAGGCCCCGCGCCGTGCCCACCGTGCCCCAGCACGCCGCCTTCGACAACGCCAACCTGGCCCGTCGGGGCGAGCTGGTGCGCAAGGCCGAACGCGAACTCGTGGAGCTCGGCGAACGCGTGGGTTCGGCCCGAACCTCGCCCGACGACTCCGGGGCGACCGAGGCGCTGGGCCGGGCCCTGGACGCGCACGCGGCGGCCCGGAACGTCTTCGACGGGCTTCCCGACGAGGGAGCGATGGAGGACATCGCCGGCGTTCTCGTGCTGTTGGACATGGCGGAGGACCACATGGCCCGAGCCGTGCTCCCCGCCCAGAAGCGGGGTTCGGCGCGTACGCGTTCGCACTGTTACGCGAACCCGCTGCACGGGACCGACGTCAAGGTGACGCGTTGGCGTGAGTTCGGTGGGTCCGCGGACATCCGGGTGCCCTTGTGCGCCGTGTGCGCCAAGGCCGTCCGGGACCGGGTCCGACCCACGGTGATGGCCGCCCGGTACCAAGGGCGGGAGGTGCCCTACTACGAGGTGCCCGCCGAGGAGAGCGTGTGGGCGGCCACCGGTTACGGGGCGTTGCGCGACGACCTCGTCGAGCGGGTCCTTCGGGGAGATCACCGGCGCTGACCAGGGGAGATCGTCTCGGTCGTGGGGGGCCCGGGTTAATATCGGAGCATGCCTGTATCCCCACGGGTCCTTCGGTCCCCCTCCCGCGTCTCCCGGATCCCGGCCCTGCTCGTGGGGGCGCTGTTCCTCCTGTTCGCGTCGTCGCCCGCCGCGATGGCCGAACCCGCACCCGATTCCGCCGCGGCGTACGAGAACCCGCCCACCATGGCCGAGCACTACGCCGGGCTGCTGTCCGAGCAGCCCGAGGGCGCGGCCGTGGTGGTGGACGACGCGGTGGGCGGGGCGACCCCGCACGAGGAATTGGCCGAGGAACTGCACGCGGCCTTCGAACCCCTCGGGGCGCCCTACCACGTGGTGGTCTCCCCGTTCGTCGGTGCCGGTACGCCCGGCGGCATGGACGAGATCATGCCGGCCGTGCACGATCGGCTCGGTGCCGACGGTGTGTACGTACTCCTGCCTCCCAAGGGTCTGCCCACCGAGCTCCAGGTGTACGGGGTGGATCTCTCGGTGCGGGGAGCCACCGACGCCCTGCGTGACGCCGAGCTGTACATCGCCCCGGTGGGGGACGTGGCGCCGGTTCTGGCGGCCGGGTTGGCCGGCGAGGAACCGCCGGCGGTCGACCTGGAGCGGCGGCCCGAGGGGTTCCTCGGAGAGGTCGATCCGAACGGCTTCAACGGTCCCGCCAACCTCGGCCTGCTGGTGGGTACGGTCGGAGCGGCCGTGGTGATCGTCGGGGGCTGGGCGGCCTGGTATTGGGTGCGTCAGGACCGGCGCGTGCTCCCCGTGGTCGCCGTCGTGGCGGCGCTGGCCGTCTCCGGGACGACGGTGGCGGTCGGCTACGTGTACACGATGAGCGCGCCCGTCGGTGGCGCGGAGGTCGCCGATCCCGAGGATCTGGTGCGCCTGGAGGCCCCCTACGTGACCGACCCCGGACGGGCCGAGCGCCTGGCCGCGGAGCTGGCCGAGGACCCCCTGTACGTCGATCCGTTGTCCTCGCTGTCCCGCGAGGGGCTGGCGGAGGTACGCGAGACGCTCACCGACTCCTCCGTTCCCGTCTACGCGGCCGTGGTGCCCCTGGCCACCGACGACGAGGTCGAGGGCGAGGCCGAGGTCTTGGCCGCGGCCCTGGCGTCGGTGGCCGAGGAGGACGGTGTCTACGTGGTCATCGGACCCGGGATCGAGGAACCCGTCGTCGGAGCCGCCCCGAGCGGACTGGAGATCGATGCGTTCGGTTTGTGGTCGCCCCTGAGCCGTGTCGAGGAACCGACCCCGGCGGCGGCCCTGGAACGGACGGTAGCCGACCTGGCGGAGCTTGAGTTCACGCCCGGCGACGGTTTCACGCCGCTCTTCGCCGACGACGAGCCGAACCTGCCCGAGCCCCGTGGTGAGCGCTTCTGGGGCGGAGAGGGCTTCCTTCCCGGGGCGCTGTTCCTGGGGCCGTTGCTCGCGGCCCTGGTGATCGGGCTGACCTACCTGGGTGCCTTCTTCCGAGAGCGGTATCGCGGCGGTGGCCTGGTGACCGTCGTGGGGACCGGTCGGCTGCGCCGCCTGGCGGTCAAGGAGGCGGGTCGGGTGCGCGGGCTGCTCGACCGTGACCCGGAGGGCATCCCGCCCCGGTACATGCCGCAGGCGGAGGCGGTGCTGATGCTCGTCGACCGGGACCTGGAGGTACTGGACCTATTGGGCGTCGTGGTGCTCGCCCGCCGGGTCCTGGCCGTGGCCGAGGACCCGGACGCGGCCACCGATCCCTGCGCGGTCAACCCGCTGCACCCGTTCTCCGGGAAGAGACACCGCACCCGGGTCGCCGGCGGGAACGCCCACCTGTGCGAGGGCTGCGGCGTGCTCGATGAGAACCAGCGTGCCATCAGGATGTTGAAGTTGCGCACCGAGAGCTCGGCGCACTCTTACCGGAAGGCGCCGGAGAACGCCTGGATCCGGTACTCGTTCGGCGCCAAGAGGCCTGAACGGATGATCGAAGAACTCCTCGAGGTGAATCGTGTCCACTGAACCGCGTACCCCGGACCGGAGCCCGTGGGCGGCGCTGCGGGCATTGGTTCCCGTCCTGACGCTGGCCGCGGCCGTGGCCTTCGCGCCCGCGGCCTTGGCCGACCCCGCCGAGGGGACCGGCCCCACAGAGGGGACCGACCCGGGCGAGGTGACCCCCGCGCAGGCCATCGCCGAGAGCCTGACGGAGTCGCCCGTCCACGTCGACCCCGCCTACGAGGACGCCTTCTCCGTCGAAGCGCGCGAACGCGTCGCCGAACGGATCGCGGGCAGCGACCTCGACCTGTACGTCATCGTCGTCCCCCTCGTCGAGGGCGGCACCTGGAACGGCGAGAGCGAGGCCGTGGCCTCGGCGGTGCACGACCGCCTGGGCGAAGGCGAGCGGCACTACCTGGTCTACAACAGTTCGGGTGATCTGGAAGGCCACGACCTGGGCACCGCCTCCGACGACTGGAGCAAGCCCGCCTTCTACGGGGCGCTCGCCGCGAGATACGAGACGATGAGCGGCCAGAGCCTCATCCCCACCGAGGTGGAGGCCGCGATAGAGGCGGCCCTGTCGGATGACCCCGAGGCCACCTACGAGGCCGCGATGGACGCCTACCGCGAGGAGAGCGGCACGGGCGGCTTCACCAACCCCGTATCGACCATGGATCCCGCACTCCGGGACCTGGGCGTGGTCGTCCTGGTGGGGCTGGTCGGGGTCGGACTCTGTCTGTTCTACGTGCGTACACGACGGCGATCGGCCGCGCCCGTCGCACAGCACGCCGCGTTCGACAACGCCGACCGCGCTCGCCTGGAGTCCGTCGTCGAGAGCGGCGCGCACGACCTCATCGAACTGGGGGAGCGACTCCAGGCCGCCGACCTGATCGACGCACAGAACCTGTCCCGGGCCTTGGACGCCCGCGACGCCGCCGCTCGGGTCCACGACCGCATGGTCGCCGAAGGGCCCACCCTGCCCGACGCGGTGGGCGTACTCGTCCTGCTGGACCTGGCCGAGGACGCCCTGGTGGGGCGGCGCACCCCACGTCGACCGTGCTACGCCAACCCTCTGCACGGAACCGGTACCAGAACCACCCAGTGGCGCGAATTCGGCGGTTCCCGTACGATCCGGGTGCCCCTGTGCGCAGAGTGCGCCCGCGCCGTTCGCGGCCGCGTCCGTCCCACGGTGCTGCCCGCTCATCACGACGGGGCGGAGATCCCCTACTTCGAGGTGCCGGCGCAGGAGAGCGTGTGGGCGGCCACCGGCTACGGCACCCTCCGGGACGACCTGGTGGAACGGGTCCTGCGCGGCGACCACGCCGGGCGACGGTAACGTCCCGACATCGATTCGGGCCCGGAGGGGAACCCGGGCGGGGCCTGGACGGTCCCACCCTGTGACACCCTGTCGGGGAGAGGCCCCGCGGGGCCTGTGGGAGACACGACGAGCAAGAGACGGGGCAGGCTGTGGACGACCTCCGGAGCCAGGACGCGCACCAAAGCGTGATCGGTGGTTACCGGCTGCTGAGGTCCCTGGGGCGCGGTGGATTCGGTGAGGTGTTCCTCGGCGAGACCGAGGATGGCTCTCGTGCGGCGGTCAAGTTGTTGCACGTCGGCTGGGCCGGTGACCAGGACATGCGGCGGCGTTTCGCCGCGGAGGTGGAGCAGGCGCGCCGGGTGAGCGAGTTCTGCGTGGCGCGGATCCTGGACGCCGACCTGGAGGCCGAGCGGCCCTGGATCGCCTCGGAGTTCATCGACGGGCCGACGCTGCAGGACGCGGTGCAGGAGGAGGGCCCGCGCTCGGGCAGCGAACTGCACCGTCTGGCGGTGTCCACGGCCACGGCGCTCGCGGCGATCCACTCCGCCGGTGTGGTGCACCGTGACCTCAAGCCCGACAACATCATGCTCGCGGCGGACGGCCCGCGGGTGATCGACTTCGGTATCGCCCGTGCGGTGGAGGCCACCTCGGTGACCGCCAGCGGAGTGGTCGGCACCATCGGCTACATGGCGCCCGAACAGTTGGAGGGCGCCCGCCTGACCGCCGCCGTCGACGTGTTCTCCTGGGCCGCGGTGATGGTGTTCGCCGCCACCGGCCGGGAGGCGTTCCCGGCACCCACCCAGGCCTCACGCATCGCGCGCATCCTCGGCGGGGCGCCGGACCTGGACGGAGTGGCGCGACCCCTCGTGGACGTCCTCGCCGACTGTCTGAACAAGGACGCCGACGCCCGCCCGGAGGCCCCCGAGCTGTTGCGGCGGCTGATCGCCGGTCCGACCGGCGCAACCCCGTCCCCCGCCGCCCGACCGGTGCCCCCGGAACCCGTCGAGGGGCTGGACGCCACCACGGTCACACCCACGCCGGACGCGATGACCCGCGTCGGTGTGGACCGGACCCGGGTGGCCGAGCATCCACCCACCGGCAGCGCTCCGGTCGACCCCACCGGAGTGGCCCGAGTCGACCCCACCCGGGTCGCGCGGGTCGACTCCACACGGGTCGCCGGTACGGACTCCGCCGGCACGGCCGGCACCCACCCGGCGGGTTCGGCCGTCTCCGCCGCGCACGCCCAGGGAGCGATCACCCCCTCCCGGAACCCGAGCGCCCCCCTCCGGGCCCCGTCAACACCACCACCCTCGGGTTTCGCCCCGCCGTACCACTTCTCCGGTGCCCGCTTCCAGGACGCGGGCACCCTGGCCGAGGCCATGCAACGTGACTGGGCCGCCGCGGTCCGGGTCTTCAACGACCCCGCCGAACGCTCCGTCCTGGGTGCCTGGATCATGGACGACCTGGGCGACACCACGATCGACCGGTCCCTGTTCCGCCGCCAGGTGGGCGACGCCAACCTGGCCGTGGCCTCCTTCGTCTCCCAGCTGCGCCCCGACCTGCCCCCGGTCTTCCGTGGGCGTGCCGCCGCCATGAGCGACCTGCGTTCCCTGTTCGCCGACCCGCGCCCCCTGCTCACGGGCGCCCCACAGGCCAACGAGATGGTCCTGCTGGCCCGCCCCGAGCTGCTGCGGATCCTCGACGCGCACCGCGGTCCCGAACCCGGGGCCCACCGCGATCTGGCCGAGAACCTGGACCGGGCCGAACGCGTCGGCAACTCACTGTGCGCCCGCCTGGCCCAGGAACTCGATGGCTGGCGCTCGACCCGGGTCACCGTCAACCCGGCGCTGGTCATGGCCTTCATGCTCAACCCCGACCGGATGACCCCGCCCGGTGACGGCCGTGACAGCGCGGTGGCGGACTGGGTGGACATCCTGTGGCGGTCCGTGATCGGCGCCGAACTCCCCGACTCCGCCGGATACGCCGCCGCCGTCCACGCCGCCATGCCCACCGTCCAAGCGCTGGCACGTCAGCGCCGCTACTGGGAGGGCCGCTACTCGGAGGTCTCCGCGACGCACGAGGCCCTGGAGGACAAGGTGACGTTCCAGCGGCGGATGCACGGGGCCGCCCAGGCGTGCAAGTACGGGATCGTGGCCCTGCCGGTCGGTTTCGTACTCGGATTGGCCGACGGGGGAGGGTTCGCCGAGTTCCTGTTCGGGCTCGGTGTGCTCGCCCTGGTGGGCGCCCTCGGTGTGAACCTCACCAACCGGGTGATGTGCGGTGGCGCCGCCCGCCGGGCCCAACGGGTCATGGAACTCCAGCACTCACGTCAGCAACTGCCCCAGTTGACCACCGGGGTGGGCCGGATCCGCTCCGACCTGGAACGGGCCCGGCAGATCACCTCGGGCTGACCCGATCGTGTGGGCCACACGTACCGTAACGAACGATCCAAGAGAGGCTGCTTCGTGAGCGAGGCCACGGAGAAGGTCGACCCCGAACATACGGTCGGCCGATACCGGCTGGTCAGACGGCTGGGAAGAGGCGGATTCGGTGAGGTCTTCCTCGGTGAGGCGGAGGACGGGACCCGTGCGGCGGTCAAACTGCTGCACGCGACCTGGTCCGGTGACCAGGAGATGCGACGGCGCTTCGCGGCGGAGGTGGAGCAGGCGCGCAGCGTCGGTGGCTCCTACGTCGCCGAGATCCTCGACGCCGCCCCCGACGCGGACCGACCCTGGATCGCCACCGAGTACATCGACGGCCCCACCCTGCAACGGGCGGTCTTCGAGGACGGCCCCCGTACCGGTACCGACATGCACCGGTTGGCGGTGTCCACGGCCACGGCGCTCGCGGCGATCCACTCCGCGGGTGTGGTGCATCGGGACCTGAAACCGGACAACATCATGCTGGGGTCGGACGGCCCCCGGGTGATCGACTTCGGTATCGCGCGGGCCATCGAGGCCACGTCGGTGACCGCCAGCGGCATCGTCGGGACGGTCGGGTACATGGCCCCCGAACAGCTGGAGGGCACACGCATCGGTACCTCGGTGGACGTGTTCTCCTGGGCCGCGGTGATGGTGTTCGCCGGCACCGGAAAGGACGCGTTCCCAGGGCCCAGCCAGGCCGCCCGCATCGCCCGGGTCCTGGGCGGGAAACCCGACACCGGTGACCTGTCCGGGCCGCTGCTGGAGACCATCCTGGCCTGCCTGGCCAAGAGACCCGCGGATCGTCCCGACGCGCGGACCCTGCTGCGGCACCTGGTGGAGGGCACTGCCCCCGTCCGGACCACTCCGGCGAAGGGGCGGTCCGAGGACACCCCGGCCCCGCCCGTCGCCCACGCGGCCGGTACACATGTGACCCCCTACCACTTCGCCGGTGCCCGCTTCACGAACGTGGAGGACCTGGCCGCCGCCTTCCAACGACAGTGGCCGGACGCGCTGCGGCTCTTCGCCGACCGCGGGGAGTTCGAGGCCCTGGGCTCCTGGGTGATGCGGGACCTGGGTGACACCAAGGTCGATCGTGCCCTGTTCCGCAGGGAGACGCGCGACGTCAACCTCGCCCTGGCCACCTTCATCGCGGAGGCGAACCCGGCGCTGCCGCCCCGCTTCCGTGACCACGACGCGTCCATCGCCGGACTGTCCGGGCTCTTCCACGACCCCCGACCCCTGGCCACCGGCGACCCGGTCGACAACGAACTCCTCCTGCTCGCCCGCCCCGAAGTGCTGCGGATCATGGCACGGCACGAGGGAGAGGACTCCGCCCGGCTGAGCTCGCTGGCCGAGGAGCTGGCCCGGGCCGAACGGGCGGGTACGGGCATCCTTCGCGAACTCACCGAGAACCTCACCGGCTGGGGAAGTCTTCGCTCCCAGGTCGATCCCGCGCTGGCCCTGGTCTTCCTGCTGCACCCCACGGCGCTGGCCGCCCCGGATCCCGGGGCGAGCCCCTGGGCCCGCGAGTGGTTCGGGATCCTCTGGATCCGGGTGATGGCGAGCACGGGCGCGGAGCGTGCCGGGGTGGGAGCCGCCGTCCACGGCTCCTCCAGCACGGTGGCGGCCCTGGCCGCCGAACGGCACCGCTGGGAGAACGGACTCTCCACGCACCGGGCCGCGTTCCCGGAGGAGGACGGCCGCAAGGCGGCTCGTTGGGGCATGCTGTGGATCGTGTCGTTGGCGCTGACCTTCTCCCTGGTCTCCTGTGTGTCGGGGGCCGTCGCGAACGTGGGACCCGCCATCGCCCTCGGGACCCTGGCGTTCGGAGCGTTCGTGCTGCTGCTGGCGGGTTGGGCGATCACGGAGTTCCGCTCCCACTCACAAGGCCAGGACCTGGAGAAGCGGAACTCGTCCGCGCGAGAGCACTACGACCGGGGCCTGCGGATGATGGACCAGGACCTGGCGCGGGCGCGACGGATCTGTTCGGGACCTCCCGCGCGGCGCTGATCCGGACCCGACGTTCGATCCGGCCGCACGCGGATCAGGGGTTGTCCACCACCAGGTCCGCGCGTTCGCGCGGATGGTCGCGGGAGTACAGCGACTCCTCCTGACGGGCCCACAGAGCACGGAAGGGCGCGTACAGGTCGGCGTCCTCGCGTGCGTCCAACCGTGCCCGGCGCAGACGGTCGGGGGCGGCCACCCACACCAGGACGTCGATCGAGTCGCGCACGACGCCCGCTCCGGACCCGCACCCCTCCACCAACAAGGTCCCGCCGTCGTCGAGCCCCTCGGGCAGGGACCGCCACCGCTCCTCGAAGACGCCGCGTTCCCAGTCGTAGCGCCGCCACGCGGCCGACCGCCCTTCGGCGAGGGGCTCCAGTACCCAGGTGCGCAGCAGTTCGGGGGCCTGTTCGAGCCCCTCCCAACCCGGATAGAGGTCCTCCATCGTCAGTGTCGCCACCGGTTCGCCGATCGCGGCCAGCTCGCGCCGTACACGCTCGGCCACCGTGCTCTTCCCCGAACCCGAGTGCCCCTCCACCGACACGACGCGCACCCGCCGTCCCCGTCGTGGCGCCGCGGAGATCCTTCGCGCCACCCGAGCCGCCCAGCCCGCCTCGCCCGTTCCCACCCGAACCATCATTCCGATCCCGAACTCCCCACGCCTGCGGGTGACCAGGCGTCCCCGCCCGTCTTTAAGGCTTGTAACATTCCATCGAGCATCAGTGCCGAGCACAGTCGACCACAAAAGGGGTACGCGGTGACCGAGGCCGACACGACCCCCGGGTCGCAGTCAGCGCTGCGTCAGGCCAACGAGCGCCGTGTGGTCGAGGTTCTGCGACGTGACGGGACCCGAACCCAGGCCGAACTGGCACGTGCCACCGGGTTGTCCGCGGCGAGCGTCTCCAACATCGTGCGCGGACTGCGCTCGGCGGGCGCGGTCTCGGTGAGCAATACCTCCTCGAACGGTCGCCGCGCGCGTGCGGTCACGCTTTTGCGCCCACCGGGAACGGTGGTCGCCCTCGCCTTCACGGTCGACCGGATCTCCGTCGCGGTGGGGGACAGCGACGGCAACCCCTTGGCCGGCGAACAGATCGAGTACGACGTGCCGGCCGATCCCGAGCGCGCGGTGCGCCGGGCCGCCTGGCTGGCCGAGACCACCCTGCTCCGTGCCCGGATCGATCCGGGTCGGATCGGGGCGGTCGTGGCCTCGGTGCCCGCGCCCATCGATCCGCGCACCGGAGTGGTCGGGGACATCTCCTGCGTGCCCCGTTGGGCCGGGTTCCGGCCCGGTCCGGCCCTGTCGGAACGGCTGGGTTCGCCCGTACTGGTGGAGAACGACGCCAACCTCGCGGTGACGGCCGAGCGCGCCTCGGGCGTGGCCCAAGGCGTCGACCACGTGATCCAACTGGTACTCGACGTGGGGGTCGGCGCGGGCATCGTCATGTCGGGGCGGCTCTTCCGAGGAGCCGGCGGAACCGCGGGCGAGGTCGGGCACATCGGCCTGGACCAGCGGGGGCCGGTGTGTCGTTGCGGCAACCGCGGCTGTCTGGAGACCTTCGTCGGGACCGAGTACCTGATGCACATGCTGCCGCGTGACTCCTTCCGCGGACCGAGCCCCGGAACGGCCGTTCTGACGGATGTGGTCGGTGCCGCGTTGGAGGGCGACCCGGGCAGCCGCCGGGTGATCGCCGAGGCCGGGACGGCCCTGGGACAGGGAACGGCGATCATCGCGAACCTGTTCAACCCGGAGATGATCGTGGTCGGCGGGGAGCTGGCGGCGGCCGGCGACCTCCTGCTCGATCCGATGCGCAGGGCGATGGAGCTGGGCACGCTGGGCAGCGCGCTGTCCGACCTTCGGGTGGTGGCCAGTACCCAAGGCGCCGACGCGGCGCTACGTGGCGCCCTGATCACGGCCTCTCACTCCCTGTCGTGAACCCAAGGGCACCCGTCATCGTGAACTGAACGGTTCGGTCGGGTTCCTGATCGGCGTTAACAGATGATCACATACCCTCAAAGCGGCATTGACCTGCCCATATATTGCCTTCATGTGGTGAACCTAATGTCCG
Source organism: Nocardiopsis sp. NPDC006832 (assembly GCF_040635885.1). Taxonomy (NCBI): domain Bacteria; kingdom Bacillati; phylum Actinomycetota; class Actinomycetes; order Streptosporangiales; family Nocardiopsidaceae; genus Nocardiopsis; species Nocardiopsis sp. NPDC006832. Next base: position 87,053 of record NZ_JBEYLC010000006.1, read on the forward strand.
TGACGTATCGGTTATGTGTTCACTAGTTGACGGCAAGGCCTACGCGGGGTTCTACTTCACACCAGCACTCGCGAGTTCCCACCCCGTACAGGCATCCTTGAGAGGTAACGCGTCGTGAACACACAACGCCTCCACCCCCGACGCGCGGTCGCCCTATGGCTGACCGCGGCCGGCGCAGCCCTGGCCCTGCTCACCTCGGCCTGCGGTTCGCTCACCACCGATGGTTCCGAGACCGAGGTGGAGGAGCAGACCTTGGAGGAGGGCTTCCACGTCGGACTCCTCCTGCCCGAGCTGCAGACCGCCCGATACGAGGCCTTCGACCGGCCCTACTTCGAGGAAGCGCTCGGAGAGCTCTGCCCCAACTGCGAGTTCTCCTACGCCAACGCCGACCAGGACGTCGACGAGCAGCAGACGCAGGCCCAGGCGATGCTGACCGACGGTGTCGACGTGCTCGTCCTCGGCGCCGTCGACTCCGAGGCCGCCGCGGGCACCGTCAACGAGGCCCAGTCCCAGGGCGTGCCGGTCGTGGCCTACGACCGTCTGGCCCAGGGCGGCGCCGACATGTACGTCTCCTTCGACAACGTCCGGGTCGGCCAGGTCCAGGCCGAGGCGCTGATCGGCGCCCTGGAGGAGGAGGGCACCGCCGGCGACGGTTCCATCGTCATGATCAACGGCTCGCCCAGCGACCCCAACGCGGGCGACTTCAAGGCCGGCGCCCACGAGATCTTCGAGGGCCAGGTCGAGATCGGTCAGGAGTTCGACACCCCCGACTGGTCGCCGGACGAGGCCAACAGCCAGATGGAGGGCGCCATCACCTCCCTGGGACTGGACGAGATCGTGGGCGTGTACTCCGCCAACGACGGCATGGCCGCGGGCATCGTCTCCGCGCTGCGCAGCGCCGGAGTCTCGGTGGAGGACCTGCCCCCGGTCACCGGTCAGGACGCCGAACTGCACGGCATCCAGCGCATCATCTCCGGTGAGCAGTACATGACCGTCTACAAGGCCATCCGGCCCGAGGCCGAGCTCGCCGCCGCCATGGCCGTCTCCCTGGCCACCGGCGAGGAGCTCGAATCGGGCGAGCACGTGGTCACCGACGTCGAGGACGCCGACGGCGAGATGGTCCCGTCGGTCTTGCTGGAGCCCGTCGCGGTCACTGAGGAGAACATCGGCGACACGGTCGTCTCCGATGGCTTCTACAGCATCGAGGAGATCTGCACCTCCGACTACGAGGACACCGATTTCTGCCAGGAAGCCCTCTAAGGACCGGGTAACCCGGGCCGGCCCCGGCCCGTGCCGTCGGGGCCGGTCCCTCGGGGGACGCCCCGGCGGGGAGGCGCGACCTCCCCGCCGGGACGAGAGAAGAGACGAAAAAGCATGAGCACACCCATCCTGGAACTGTCCGGGATCTCCAAGACCTTCGGGGCCGTACGCGCCCTCAGCGAGGTCGACTTCCAAGTCGACGCCGGAGAGGTCGTCGCCCTGCTCGGCGACAACGGCGCGGGCAAGTCCACATTGGTCAAGGTCATCGCGGGCGCGCACCCCGCGGACAGCGGCGGCGTCATCTCCTGGGACGGTGCGCCGGTCGGCATCGGAACCCCGGCCGACGCCCAGCGCCTGGGCATCGCCACCATTTACCAGGACCTCGCCCTGTGCGACAACCTCGACATCGTCGGGAACCTGTTCCTGGGCAACGAGCGACTGCACTTCCCCGGCACCCTCGACGAGGTCGAGATGGAGCGCCGCGCGGTGGAGCTCCTCGACTCCCTGTCGGTGAGCATCCCGAGCCTGCGGGTCCCCGTCGCGGCCCTGTCCGGTGGTCAGCGACAGATCATCGCCATCGCCCGCTCCCTGCTGGGGCAGCCCCGCGTGGTCATGTTGGACGAACCGACCGCCGCCCTGGGCGTGGCCCAGACCGCGCAGGTGCTCGACCTCATCGAGCGGTTGCGCGACCAGGGCCTGGGCGTGGTCCTGATCAGCCACAACATGGCCGACGTCCGCGCTGTCGCCGACCGCGCGGTGGTCCTGCGCCTGGGGCGCAACGCCGGGGACTTCCCCATCGCGGACACCTCCTACGAGGAGATCGTGGCCGCCATCACGGGCGCCTCGGACAATCCGGTGTCCCGCCGTTCCACCCGCACCGGCTCATCGGCCACGGCCACGAAGGACAAGGAATGAGCCAGCAGACTCATGAAACGGAAGGCGTCGAGGTGAGCGAGGAGAACACCGCGGCCCGACGCGACCCTCGCCTGCTGGCCACGGTGGCCTCGCCCCGCGGGTGGTGGGACGCGGTCAAGCGCAGTCTCAAAGGAGGCGAGCTCGGGCCCGTCCCGGTCGTCGTCGGCCTCATCCTGATCGGCATCGTCTTCCAGTCGATGAACGACCGGTTCCTGTCGCCGCAGAACCTGTCGAACCTGACCGTCCAGATCGCCGCGGTGGGTCTCATGACCACCGGTGTGATCATGGTGCTGTTGCTGGGCGAGATCGACCTGTCGATCGGTTCGGTCGCGGGTCTGTCCGCCGGTGTCCTGGCGGTCCTGGCGGTCCGCCACGGTGTCTCGGAGTGGGTCGCGATCGGAGTGGCCGTGGGCATCGGCCTGCTGGTCGGTCTGCTCCACGGTTTCGTCTTCGCGAAGATGGGCGTTCCCGCCTTCGTCGTCACCCTCGCCGGCCTGTTGGGCTGGCAGGGGCTGCACCTGAACCTCATGGGCAGCGACGGCAGCATCAACACCAGCGCCACCGGTCCCATCGCGATGCTGACCCAGACCTACTTCGTTCCGGTCGTGGGTTGGTTCCTGGTCATCGTGGCCCTGCTCGCCTACCTGGTGTCCGTTCTGGCGGCCGAGCGTCGTCGTGGGCAGGCGGGCCTGCCCTACAAGCCGCTCGCAGAGGTGCTCTTCCGCGCCGCCCTGCTGGCCGTGCCGCTCGTGGGCGGCGTGTGGATCCTCAACCAGTACAAGGGTGTGCCGCTGGCCTTCCTGATCTTCGTGGGCTTCGTGGTCGTCCTCGACCTGGTCCTGCGCAAGACCCGTTACGGGCGCATGGTCTACGCCGTGGGCGGTAACTCCGAGGCGGCCCGGCGCGCCGGCATCAGGGTCGACTTCATCCGGATCACGGTGTTCGGCATCGCCTCGACGCTCGCGGCCATCGGAGGCATCATGCTCGTCTCCCGTAACTTCGCGGCGAGCGTTTCCACCGGTGGTGGCGCGGAGCTCATGATGGCCATCGCCGCGGCCGTCATCGGTGGCACCAGCCTCTTCGGTGGCCGTGGCAACGCCTACTCGGCGCTGCTGGGCGGCCTGGTCCTCGGCGCGATCACCTCGGGCCTGCTCTTGTTGCAGATGGACACCTCCGTGCGGTTCATGATCACCGCCGCGGTGTTGCTGATCGCGGTCATCCTCGACGCCGTCTCCCGCCGTGGGCGCAAGACCCACGCCCGGGGCGGCGGCTGAGGGACCACCTCGGGGCGACGCTCTCGCGTCGCCCGCAAGACCTCTCCCGGAGGATGAGAAGGACCGGTTCACCCCGGACCGTCCTTCCAGGCCCGGGCCGGCCACACTCCCACCGGCCCGGGCCTTCGTCGTGTCCGCCGGCGGAAGGGGTGGTCGGGAAGGGGGCGGTGTGAACTGCGTCCCTTTCCCGGGCGAGGGGGATCGGGGCGTTCAACGCGCGCGGCGGCCGTCGTGCCCGACACCGAGTTCGGGGCGCCGAACTTCGTGGTGAACACCGGATGAACCCCTGTGGTCGCTCTGACCTGTGGCGATGCGGAGGCGCGTGCCGGATGAGCGGTTCCGCGGCCACATGCCCGCCATGGCCCGCCCGGGGGATCCATTGGTCCCACCGCGATAGGGGAGAAGGTCCCATGCCCTGGGGCGCCGTGGTGGCCGACGCGAGCGCTGCTAGCTTCCATCGGTGAAGCCACCTGCCGTTGCGGGGACGTCGCCCACCATGACGACGTGCCCCGCCCGGTCGTGCCCGAGACCCGGGCTTGGAGACCACCCTGCCCCGTGACCTCTCCGGCGCGCGGGTGTGAAGGAGAAAGATGCGCAAGATCCTCGTCGTCGGTGCCGGACAGTCCGGGCTCCAGTTGGCCATCGGCCTGCTCTCGGAGGACTACGACGTGACCCTGGTGGACCCCCGGAGCCCCGACCAGATCAGGGCGGGTCGTGTGATGTCCACACAGTGTCTCTTCGGGCCGGCGCTGCGCCGTGAACGCCGCCACGGACTCGCCTTCTGGGACGACGAGGCGCCCGAGGTGACCGGTGTCGGAGTGCGGGTGGCGGAGCGGCGGGGCGGTCCCGTCCCGGAGGTGGACTGGGTCGGACGCTTGGACGAACCCGCCCGATCGGTCGATCAGCGGATCAAACTCGCATCCTGGCTGGAACTGTTCGTCCAGGGCGGCGGCCGGTTCCTGCGCCACCGCGTGAGCCGGGAGGAGCTGGAGGCGCTCGGCGCCGAGTACGACCTCGTGGTGGTCGCCGCGGGTCGGGGCGAGCTCGCCGAGATCTTTCCCCGCGACACACGACGCTTCCACTTCAAGGGACCCCAGCGGCGGCTGGCGCTGGCCTACGTGAGCGGGGGCGAGGAACACCCGGGCGGGGGAGTCCTCTCGCGCACCGTGGTCCCCGGCGCTGGTGAGGCCTTCACCCTGCCCACCCTGTCGCTGAACGGCCCCTGTCACGCGGTGATGGTGGAGGCGGTGCCCGGTGGACCACTCGATCGCCCCCTGGCCGAGGGCGCCACCGGAGACGACGTGCTCGCCGGCCTGCTGGACGTGCTGCGCCGTTACGCGCCCTGGGAGTACGAACGCTTCTCCCGTGCTCACCTGGCCGACCCCATGGCCGCCCTGTACGGCGGCTACGCTCCGGTGGTCCGCGACCCCGTCGCCCGAACGCCGGGCGGGGCGCTCGTGTGGGGCATGGCCGACTCCGTGGTCGCCAACGATCCCATCACCGCCCAGGGGGCCAACATGGCGTCGCTGTGCGCCGACGTGTACCGGCGCGCCATCGTCGACCACGGAGGCCGCCCCTTCGACGAGGCGTTCATGCGCGGGGCCTTCGGCACCTACTGGCACAGCGCCCGCCAGGTCACCGCCTGGAGTCGGGTGATGTTGTCCGGGCCGCCCCACGTGTGGGAGCTGTACCGTTTGGCCGAGCGGCACCAACCCACGGCCGACCGGTTCGCCAACTCCTTCAGTGACCCCACCGGGCTCATCGACTGGTTCCTGCACCCCGAACGGGCGCTGGAGTACGTGGACGGGGTCCGGCGCGGCACCGATCTTTCGTCCCATCTTCCTACCACGTGATCCCGATCGGGTGAGGGGAGATATAGCTTCGCCTCCTAATGCTCGATGAACTCCTCACACCCACCACCCACGCACTGTTCGGCCAGGTCGACGCGTGGGTCTTCCTCCTCCTGGCGGCGGCCGCGGTCATGGTCGGGGCCGCCGTCCAGAGCATGGTCGGACTCGGTCTCGGCCTGGTCGCCGCCCCCGTCATCTCCTTCCTCGACCCCACGCTCATGCCGGGGGCCCTCCTGATCAGCGCGAGCGTCCTTCCGGTGCTCACCCTCCTCCAGGAGTGGCGTCAGGTGGACTGGCGCGGCATGGCGTGGGGGCTCCCGGCCCGTGTTCCGGGCACCCTGGTGGCCGTATGGGTCGTGGCCCTGCTCGAACCCCGGGCCCTGGCCGCGTTCGTCGGGGTGATGGTCCTGGTGGCCGTCGCGCTGACCGTGCGTTCCTTCAAGGTCCGTGTCACCCCGCTCTCGTTGGTGGTCGCGGGAACGCTCTCGGGCTTCTCCAGCACCACCACCTCCGTGGGCGGCCCACCGATGGCGTTGGTCTACCAGAACGAACCGCCGGAGAGGGTCCGCGCCACCCTGGCCGTGTTCTTCCTGTTCGGCGGACTGTTCTCCCTGGGAGCCCTGGCGGTGGGCGGGCAGATCGACGCCCGGACCACGGTCGTCGGCTTGTCCGTGATCCCCTTCATCGCCCTCGGGTTCCTCATCGGGAACCGGCTGCGCCGCCGGGTGAACCCGGCCCGGACGCGCACCGTCCTACTCATAGTGGTGTCCATCTCCGCCGTGGGCCTTCTCGTGCAGGCCGCGCTCGGATAGCCTCGGCACGCGTGGCCCCGATCTCGGCGCCCCCGCTCCGGCGTCCCGGGGCGAAGGTGGTGGCGAAACCGAGTAATCTACGCCGCAACCGGTGTGAGGGCGGAGCCCATCGTGACGCGTCACGAAAGGACGCCATCGTGTTTGCCACGGGTGGCGTCGGATCCCTGACTTCGGGGGTTCCGGGCGGAACCCATGGACGATGGCCCATAAACTCGGGTATGTATACCTGCCGGTAGCCAAGGCCGTCCCAAGTCAGGGGACGCTTCTGGCAAACGTAAGCGGACACGCGGGACGAGGGGACTGACGAGACAGTGACACTGTTCGAGTCGATACAGAATCCGGAAGCGCTCAAGAGGCTTTCGGCCGATCAGCTCCCTGTGCTGGCCCGGGAGATCCGGGAGTTCCTGATCCGGTCGTGCGCCGAGACCGGCGGACACCTGGGCCCCAGCCTGGGCGTCGTCGAGTTGAGCATCGCACTGCACAGGGTTTTCGAATCACCCGATGACCCGATCCTCTTCGACACCGGCCACCAGGCCTACGCGCACAAGGTCCTCACCGGCCGGCACGACTTCAGCGACCTCAAGTCCGAGGGCGGACTGTCGGGCTACCCGTCCCGGGCCGAGTCCGAGCACGACTTCATCGAGAACTCCCACGCCTCCACCTCCCTGTCCTACGCCGACGGCATGGCCAAGGCCAACGAGGTCCGGGGCCGCACCGACCGGACCGTCGTCGCCGTCATCGGTGACGGCGCGCTCACCGGCGGAATGTCCTGGGAGGCCCTCAACAACATCGCGGAGAAGAAGAACCGCCGCCTGGTCATCGTCGTCAACGACAACGGCCGCTCCTACTCGCCCACCACGGGCGGTATCGCCGACCACCTGGCCTCGCTGCGCATGACCCCCGGCTACGAGCAGGCCCTCGACCTCGCCAAGAGCACCCTCAACCGCACTCCGGTGGTCGGCCAGCCCATCTACGAGGCCCTCCACGGTCTCAAGAAGGGCCTCAAGGACACCATCCAGCCACAGATGATGTTCGAGGACCTGGGTCTGAAGTACCTCGGCCCCATCGACGGTCACGACGAACAGGCCCTGGAGAAGGCGCTGCGCCGCGCCCGCGACTTCGGCGGACCGGTGATCGTCCACGTCCTCACCCAGAAGGGCAAGGGATACGCCCCGGCCGAGAACCACGTCGAGGACCAGTTCCACGCCCCCGGGCCCTTCGACATCGACACCGGCAAGTCCAAACCCGGACCCAAGGTGGAGAAGTGGACCGGTGTCTTCGCCGAGACCATGGTCGAACTGGGCGCCGAACGTGAGGACATCGTCGGCATCACCGCCGCGATGCTCCACCCCACCGGCCTCAACAAGTTCGCCGACGCCTACCCCGACCGCGTCTTCGACGTCGGCATCGCCGAACAGCACGCCGCCACCGCCGCCACCGGCATGGCGATGAACGGGCTGCACCCGGTGGTCGCCGTCTACGCGACCTTCCTCAACCGCTGCTTCGACCAGGTCCTGATGGACGCCGCCCTGCACCGCCAGGGCGTCACCTTCTGCCTGGACCGCGCCGGCGTCACCGGCAATGACGGCGCCAGCCACAACGGCATGTGGGACATGTCGATCCTCCAGGTCGTGCCCGGGCTGCGTCTGGCCGCTCCGCGCGACGCCACCCGTCTGCGCACCCTGCTGCGCGAGGCCGTGGCCGTGGAGGACGCGCCCACCGTCGTGCGCTACCCCAAGGGCGCCGTCGCCGAGGAACTGCCCGAGATCGGCAAGGTCGGTTCCATGGACCTGCTGCGCCGCGCCACCGACAGCGGTCACACCAAGGACCTGCTCATCGTGGGCGTGGGCACCATGGCCCAGGTCGCCTGTGAGGTCGCCGACCGCATGGCCGACCAGGGCATCGGCGTCACCGTCGTCGACCCGCTCTGGGTCAAGCCTCTGGACGAGGCCCTGGTGGCCGAGGCCGCCGCGCACTCCGTCGTCGCCGTCGTGGAGGACAACGGCCGCACCGGTGCCGTGGGCGACGCCGTGGCCCGCCTGCTGCGCGACCACGAGGTGGACGTGCCCGTGCGCACCTTCGGCATCGAGCAGGAGTTCCTGGACCACGCCAAGCGCGACCGGATCCTCCAGCAGCAGGGCCTGACCCCGCAGGAACTGTCCCGCAAACTCACCGAGACGGTCTCCCGTCGCGGCGAGGGGGCCGGGGCCGCCCGCGAACTGGCCGACGAAACCGCCTGACCTCGGGCTCTGGCAGCACCGGACGGAAGCTCCGGTGCTGCCAGAATGGGACCATGACCTCTTCCGAACCCGAGCAGAACCTCGAATCGCCCGAACCGGAGGAGGCCGCCCCGCTCAGGGTGGCCGTGATCGGCTCCGGCCCCGCGGGCATCTACACCGCCGACGCGCTCACCCGCCAGCGTCGGGTACCCGTCCGCGTGGACGTCCTCGACCGGCTGTACACCCCCTACGGGCTGGTCCGCCACGGTGTGGCCCCCGACCACACCAAGATCAAGGGCGTGGCCAGGACACTGCGGCGGGTCCTGGAGCACCCCGACGTCACCTTCGTCGGTGGGGTCGAGTTCGGTTCCGACCTGACCCGCGCGGACCTGTCCCGCACCCACCACGCCGTCGTGTACGCCACTGGAGCCGCTGTCGACCGGCGCATGGGGATCCCCGGCGAGGACCTGCCCGGCAGCGTGGCCGCCACCGACTTCGTCAACTGGTACTGCGGCCACCCCGACAGCGAGCTCGAACGGTTCGTCCTGGACGCCGAGGAGGTCGCCGTGGTCGGGGCCGGCAACGTCGCCCTGGACGTGGCCCGCATCCTGGCCAAGACCGCCGAGGAGCTACGCCACACCGACATCCCCCAACCCGCCCTGGACGTCCTCTCTCGAAGCCGCGTGCGCACAGTGCACGTGCTCGCCCGACGCGGGCCCCTCCAGGCCAGGTTCACCGCGCCCGAGCTGCGCGATCTGATGAGGCTGCCCGGCGTGGACGTGCTCGTGCGTCCCGAACAGGTCGACATCGACCTCGCCGACGTGGGCACCGACCGGCCCGGGTTCCGTGAGGTCGCCAAAGCCTCCCGCACCAACCTCAAGCTGCTGCGCGAACAGGCGGAGCGTGCGCCGCGGGGACGCCCACGGCGCATCGAGTTCCACTTCTGGACCCGCCCCGAGCGGATCGTGGGCGCGGAGGGGGTGGAGGGGCTGCGCGTGGAGCGCACCCGCCTGGACGAACGGGAACGGTTGGTGGACACCGGGGTGGGTTCGACGTTGGACGTGGGAATGGTGCTGCGTTCGGTCGGCTACGCCGGTGTGCCCTTGACCGGTGTGCCCTTCGACGAGCGCGGACGCACCGTGCCCCAGGAGGAGGGGCGGGTGCTGAACGGCGGTGGCGTCGTGCGGGGTGACTACGTCGCCGGATGGATCAAGCGCGGCGCCACCGGGGTGATCGGCACCAACAAGTCCGACGCCGCCGCGACCGTGCGTTCCCTGTTGGCCGACGCCGACGTTCTGCGCGCCGGGGTGCCCGAACCGGTGGGGCTGGTCGACGTCCTGGCCGAACGGGGACTGACCGTCGGCGACTACGAGGGTTGGCTGCGCATCGACGAGGCCGAGGAGGGGCTCGCCACCGAGCTCGACCGGGGCGCACGGGTCAAACTCGGCGGATGGGAGGCCTACCGCAAGGCGTTGGGCCGCGGGTGAGCCTCAGCCGACCTGGTCCGCCTCGGCGCCGTAGGTGTTGCAACCGGCCACGGTGCCGCCGTCCCAACCCGCCTCCAACCACTGGGCGCGGCTGGTGGCACTGCCGTGGGTGTCCAGGTCGCCGCCGTCGTTGAAGTGCCGGTTGACCACGTCGAGGGCGTCGCCCCGGGGGTCGACGATCCCGCGCAGCGCGATCCCGGCCATGCACTCGGCCTGGAGCTCGGTACGGCGCAGCGTGTCGAGTTCGTCGTCCTCGCTGCCCGCGCTCCGGCGCAGGTCGTGGGAGATACGCAGGATACCGGTGGAGTTCTGGACGTGGTGGGCGTACTCGTGGCCCATCAGGGCCAGCCACACGACCTCGCGTTCGTCCGCGGGGATGACCTGGGACACCTCGCGCACGTTGGGCAGGACCACGGTGATGGTGGCGACGTCGCTCTCGTAGTAGGCCAGGGTGAAGGCCTCCTCCGTGTCGCTGTCCAGGCCCTGGTCGGTGACGGTGACATCGGGCAGGTGGGGGGCGAGCCGAAGTTCGTCCATCACCGGTGCCCACAGCTCGTCCAGGCAGTCACCGGCCTCCCGGGAGAAGCCCTCCCAGGAGTCGTCGGAGTCCACGTCCAGGTCGGGCAGGTCGCAGTCGATCGGCGGTGGCGTGCTCATGTCGTACAGCGGGTGGTCGACCAGGTCGATCTCCGCGGGCGCCGGCCGGGCGAGCAGCTCCTGGTCCCGGAAGGCGGAGAGGTCGGCGCCACCGGGGGAGGACTGCTGCTGTGGTGTGTTGACCACGACCACCACGCCGGCGATGAGGGCGACCAGGGCCATCGACGCGGCGGCGAAGGCCGCGATGAGCATGCCCTTGCCCCGGTCCGCCCGTCGAGGCGGTGGATACCACGTCCGTGGCGGCCCCCAATAGGGATGCCACGGTGGACCCTGCGGGGGCGCCCATCCCGATCGAGGGTGCGCCCCGGGGAACGCCTGTGGCGGCCAAGGGGGCCGGGGGCCCTGCGGGACCGGAACGTGGGGTCCTCGCGCCGCCCACATCCCCTGCGGGGGACCCCCGGGCGCACCCCGTGGCCGCGCGTCGCCCGGAGCGTTCGTCGCGGGGCTTCCCCCGGGAGTCCCTGGGACGCCTGTGGCATGGGTGGCGCCGGGTACCCGAGGTTCACCCGGGGCGTGACGCGTACGCGTCACCTCGGGCCCTTGTGGTGCCCGGGGCGGTCCCATGGTGTCCGGCCCCCGCGGAGCCTCCGGTGACGGGGTGGTGCCGGGAACCCGTGTGGTGCCCGGGGCGTGCGTGCCGTCGGGCGTCTGTGGGGCCGGGGCGGCCTCTCGGGGCGTGTGGGACGGCGGCTCCGCTCCCGGGGTGTCTCCGGGGTGGGTGCCGTGCCGGTCGGTCCGGGGGAGGTCCCCGGGAGCCTCGTCTCCGGTTCGGTTGTCCACGGGGCCATCCTCGTCATCGCGCCGCCAGGGAAAGGGCATGTCCGTTTTGTACCCATGAAACGGACAACTGCCCCATGCCCCCAGTATGGGTCAACCGGGGGTGTCCGTGACGGGCTTCCCCAGGCGCTCGATGGGGAGATACCGGACACCGAGGCCGGTCATCAGGTTCTGAAGCTCGGACTCGAAGAAAGGTTCCATGTCGTTTACGGCGAATCCCAGGTGCTGGAACACCTCCATGCACACCACCCCGTAGATGCGGATCCAGCACCGGGTGAGCATCAGGGCCGCTCCCGTGGGCATGGCGTGCGCGGACAGACCCACAGTGTCGACGAAGGAACTCAGCTCGGCGGTGAGTTCGGGTCCGATCTCCTCGTCCGCGGGTAGCGGGATGTCCTTCTCCTTGATCAGGCGATCGCACAGGGCGAAGAAGGTGGACGCGAAGCGCCTGCCGGTCTCCAGGGCCGGGGTGAGGTCGGCGTCCAATTCGAGTCGCCTGCTCGGCCCGAACATCACGGAGAACTCGGCGGGATGGGTGATGGCCCAGGTTCGCAGCGCCCGTAGCGCGACGTGCAGGCGCAGTTCGGTGTCCTCGGCCGGGACCGAGGTGTCGGCGGCGGCGACGGTGTCGGCCAACTCGTCGAACAAGTCTGCGGTGATCGCCACCAGTAGCGCGTCGATGCCCGGCACATAGCGGTACAGTCCCGGCGCGGTCATGCCCATCTCGCGGGCGATCGCGCGCAGGGAGACCCCGGCGACACCGTGCTCCACGAGATGTCTGCGCGCGATCGACTTGATCTCCGTGAGTGTGGCTTCTCGCACACGATCGCGGCGACTGAGTACGGCCTCGGATCGCGGCTCGCTCGTGACCGGCGGTTTCGTCATGTTCAGTGGTCCACCCCGTCTCGGCGCCGATTCCGCGGCACCGCTCTGTTCGGTCGACGACGTTGACATCGTAACTGGTGCACGCTTGAGTGAACGCCGTTAGCAAACGGCGTTAACGGACATGATTCGTGTTCGCGCGAAGGAGCGGGAATGTCGACGAAAACGGGGTTCTTCGGCCGACTGGGGCTCGGAGCCCACCGCGGGAGATGGTGGGTCATCGCCGTGACCGGCCTGTTCGCGGTGCTCTCCGTGTTCTGGGGACTCGGGGTCTTCCAGGACGTCAGCGAGAGCGGTTTCGAGGACCCCGGAGCCGAGTCCTCCCGGGCCATGGACCTCATCGAGGACGAACTGGGCCACGCCGACATCGACATCATCGCGGTGTTCCGCAGTGACGAGATCAAGGTCGACAACCCCACCTTCGCCCAGGCGGTACAGCGCGTCTCCGACGATCTGCCCGAGGACGTCGTCGCCGACCACGACGTCTACCTCGACGAGGAACTCACCGACATCGAACGCGGCATGCTCGTGTCCGAGGACATGCACGCCACGTACATACCGGTCACCCTCACCGGCCAGAGCCACCAGGAACGACTCGACCAGTACGAGGAGGCGGCCGCCGTGTTGGAGGCGGGTCCCCTCGAAACCCACCTCGGTGGCCCCATCGCGGTCGAACACGAACTCTCCGAGACCGCCGAGAGCGACATCGTCCGCGCCGAGATGTTCACCCTGCCCGTGCTGTTGCTCCTGCTGGTCCTGATCTTCGGCGGCCTCGTCGCGGGCCTGATGCCCCTCGCCGTCGGAGGTCTGGCCATCCTCGGTTCCCTCACCGTGCTACGGGCCCTCACCCACGTCACCGAGGTCTCCGTCTTCGCCATCAACGTGGCCACCCTCCTCGGGCTGGGGTTGGCGATCGACTACGGGCTGTTCATGGTCAGCCGCTTCCGCGAGGAACTGAACAAGGGCCGCGACGTACGTGAGGCGGTCGGCCGGACCGTGGACACCGCGGGACGCACCGTCGCCTTCTCCGGCGTCACCGTCGGCATCGCCTTCGCCGGGTTGCTCTTCTTCCCCCAACCCATCCTGCAGTCCATCGGTTGGGGCGGCATCGCCGTCGTCGCCTTCGACCTCGTCGCCGCGCTCGTCTTCCTGCCCGCCCTACTGTCCGTGGTGGGCCACCGGATCGACCGAATGAAGCTGCCACTGCCGCGCCGCACCGTCGCCGGGACCCTCGACGAGAACGCCGGCACCTGGGCCCGCCTGGCCCGTACCGTCATGCGGGGCCCCGCCGTTTCACTGGTCGCGGTCGCCTGCGTCCTGGTGGCCTTCGGCTCCGGGCTGGCCTCGACCGACCTGGGCACCACCGACCAGCGTTACCTGCCGGCCGATGCCGACTCCCGGATCGCGACCGAGACGGTGGGGGAGGACTTTCCCGCCGGTCGGATCGGCCGTCTGCACGTGGCCGTGACGGGAGACCCCACCGAGAAGGACCTCGACGAGTACGTCGAACGCCTGGAGGCCCTGCCCGGCGCCGCGCTGGTCACCGTGGCACGCACCGGTGACGGCATCGCCCACGTCGAGGTGGGCTACCAAGGGGCCACCGACTCGACCGAGGTCCAAGAACTCGTGGAGGACGTACGCGCCGAAGCGGCCCCCGTAGGCGCCGAGGAGGCCCTCGTGGGCGGTGTGGCCGCCATGCAGCTGGATAACCTCGACGCCATCGTCGACAACGCGCCCACCACCATCGCCTTCATCATCGTGTCCACGATGGTCCTGCTCTTCTTGGCCTTCGGGTCGCTCGTGCTGCCGATCAAGGCGGTGCTCATGGGCGCGCTGTCCCTGAGCGCGTCACTCGGCGTGGTGATCTGGGGCTTCCAAGAGGGGCACTTCTCGGCCCTGCTGGGCTTCGACGCGGTCGGCACCATCGACCCCACCTACCTGGTGCTGGTCACCATCGTGGCCTTCGGTCTGGCGATGGACTACGAGCTGTTCCTGCTCAGCCGGGTCCGGGAGGAGTATCTGCGCAGTGGCGACAACATCCGGTCGGTGGCGCTGGGCCTGCAACGCACCGGGCGCATCATCACCAGCGCCGCGCTGTTGCTGGGCGTGGTGTTGCTGGCGATGGGCACCTCCGGACTGCTCTTCCTGAAGATCATCGGGGTGGGCCTGGCGATCGCGGTCCTGGTGGACGCCACCCTGGTGCGGGCGATCATGGCGCCCGCCACCATGCGCCTGCTCGGCGGCTGGAACTGGTGGCTGCCGCGCCCGCTGCGTTGGCTGCACGACCGCGTCGGCATCTCCGAGGGCGGCGAGGAGGAGGAATCGACTCCGATCGGAGTCGACCCCGAACGGTCGCGCGTGGGCGTGTGAGTTCTCGCGGAGATCGGGCCGATGGTCGCCGAATTCGACCATCGGCCCGACCCGACTTCACTCGGCGAGGAGCTCGTCGACGCGGGTGATGGTGGTGTTGAAGACCTTGTCGGCCCAGGCTTCGATCTGCTTCGGGTCGGTGATCGCCGGAATGCGATTTGAGAATGGTTTCCGGGTAATGCCATGGAAGACATGAAACGGGCCCGGCCTCCGTTGGAGACCGGGCCCGTTCGGGCACTACGGGTGAGACCTCAGACGGCCTGCGGGGCACCCTCGTGGAAGGGCTTGCCGTTCACCTCGGTGGACACGCCGACCTTGTCCAGGTACGGGGTGATACCACCGGTGTGGAAGGGCCAACCGGCGCCCGTGATCAGGCACAGGTCGATGTCGGCGGCCTCGGCCACCACGCCCTCGTCCAGCATGATCCGGATCTCCTTGGCCAGGGCGCGCAGGGCCCGGTCCAGGATCTCCTGCTCCTCGGACGGGCTGTCGCCGCCCTTGAGGAGCTCCTTCACCTCGGGGTCGATGGTGAAGTCCGGGGCGAAGATCTCCGACTTGCCGGCCTCGACCACGGCCTCCAGTTGCGGGGAGACCGCGAAGCGCTCGGGGAACGCCTCGTTCAGGGTCTCCGCGACGTGCAGACCGACGGCCGGGCCGACCAGCTGCAGCAGCATCAGCGGCGACATCGGCAGACCCAGCGGCGCGACCGCGCGGTCGGCGACCTCGGGCTCGGTGCCCTCGCCCACGGCGGCCAGGACCTCACCCATGAACAGGGTGAGCAGGCGGTTGACGACGAACGCCGGGGCGTCCTTGCACAGCACCGACGTCTTCTTCAGCTTCTTGGAGACGGCGAAGGCCGTCGCCAGGGAGGCGTCGTCGGTCTTCTCGCCGCGGACGATCTCCAGCAGCGGGAGGACGGCGACCGGGTTGAAGAAGTGGAAGCCCACGACCCGCTCGGGGTGCTTGAGCTCCGACGCCATCTCGGTGATCGAGAGGGAGGAGGTGTTGGTGGCCAGGATCGCCTCGGGGGAGACCACGGCCTCCACCTCGGCGAAGACCTGCTTCTTGATCTCCATCTTCTCGAAGACGGCCTCGATGACGAAGTCGGCGTCGGAGAAGGCGTCCTTGGTCAGCGAGCCGGTGACCAGGGCCTTGAGGTGGTTGGCCTTGTCCTGGTTGACGCGCCCCTTCTTCAGGAGCTTGTCGACCTCGCCGTGGACGTAGGCCACGCCCTTGTCCAGGCGACCCTGGTCCAGGTCGGTCATGACGACCGGAACGTCCAAACGACGCGCGAACAGCAGGGCCAGCTGACCGGCCATCAGACCGGCGCCGACGACACCGACCTTGGTGACCTTGCGGGCCAGCGACTTGTCCGGGGCGCCGGCGGGACGCTTGGCGCGCTTTTGGACCAGATCGAAGGCGTAGAGGCCGGCCTTGAGCTCGGGGCTCATGATGAGTTCGGCGAGCGCCTCATCCTCGGCCGCGAAGCCCTCGTCACGGGTGGCGGTCTTGGCGGCGGCGACCAGCTCGACGGCGCGGGCCGGGGCCGGTGCGGCGCCGTGCAGCTTGCCCTCGACCACGAAGCGGCTCATGTTGACCGCGTTGTCCCAGGCCTCACCCTTGTCGACCTCGGGGCGCTCCACCTGGACGTCGCCCTTGAGGACCTGGGCGGCCCAGCGCAGGGACTCCTCGACGAAGTCGGCCGGCTCGAAGATGGCGTCGGCGATGCCCATCTCGAAGACCTGCTTGCCCTTGATGACCTTGTTCTGGGCGAGCGGGTTGTCGATGATGATCTTGAGGGCCTTCTCGGCGCCGATCAGGTTGGGCAGCAGGTAGGTGCCGCCCCAACCCGGGACGAGGCCGAGGAAGGTCTCGGGCAGGGAGAAGGCCGGTACGCCGGAGGAGATGGTGCGGTAGGTGCAGTGCAGACCCACCTCGACGCCGCCGCCCATGGCCGCGCCGTTGATCAGCGCGAAGGTCGGTACGTCCAGCTCGCCGAGCTTGCGGAACACGTCGTGCCCGAGCTTGCCGATGGCCTTGGCCTGATCGAGGGTCTGGATGGCGGGAACGCCGGTGAGGTCGGCGCCGACCGCGAAGATGAACGGCTTGCCGGTGACGGCGACCGCGACGATGTCGGTGCGCGCCTTGGCGGCCTCGATCGCGGCGTCCAGGCTGAGCAGACCACCGGGGCCGAAGGTGTTCGGCTTGGTGTGGTCGTGCCCGTTGTCCAGGGTGATCAGGACGGCCTTGCCGGCCCCGTAGGGGAGCTCGATGTCACGGGAGAGCGCCTTGGTGACGACCTCGTCCTTGAACAGTTCGGAGATATCACTGGAACGCATCGCGTTCTCCTTTGAGGGTGGTGGTGGGCGACGGGCGGGCTTGTTCGATCGCGGTGCTCACTTGCCCCCCTCGTAGTTGGTGTTCTCCCAAAGGATGGTTCCGCCCATGCCCAGGCCCACGCACATGGTGGTGATGCCGTAGCGGACGTCGGGGCGCTCGGCGAACTGGCGCGCGAGCTGCATCATCAGACGGCCGCCGGAAGAGGCCAGCGGGTGACCGACGGCGATGGCGCCGCCCCACGGGTTGACGCGGGCGTCGTCGTCGGCGATACCGAAGTGTTCGAGGAAGGCCAGCACCTGGACGGCGAAGGCCTCGTTGATCTCGATCAGACCGATGTCGTCGATCGAGATGCCCTGGCGGGCGAAAAGCTTCTCGGTGGCCGGGACGGGGCCCACACCCATGACCTCGGGCTCGACACCGGTGAAGGAGAAGTCGACCAGACGCATCTTGGCGTCCAGGCCCAGCTCCTCGGCGACCTCCTCGGCCATCAGCAGGGTGCCGGTGGCGCCGTCGTTGAGACCGGCGGCGTTACCGGGCGTCACGTTGCCGTGCGCGCGGAACGGGGTCTTCAGGGTGGCCAGCGTTTCCATGGTGGTGCCGGGGCGCGGCGGCTCGTCCTGCGTGGCCAGACCGAAGCCCTGCTCCGCGGAACGGACCAGGGTCTCGACCAGGTCGGGCTGGATCTTGCCGTCGGCGTAGGCCTTGGCGACCTTCTCCTGGCTGCGCACCGCGTAGGAGTCGGCGCGCTCCTTGGTGATGGTCGGGTACCGGTCGTGCAGGTTCTCGGCGGTGTTGCCCATGACCAGCGCGGACGGGTCGACGAGCTTCTCGGAGATGATCCGGGGGTTGGGGTCGACACCCTCGCCCATGGGGTGCCGGCCCATGTGCTCGACGCCGCCGGCGATCACGACGTCGTAGGCACCGAAGGAGATGCCCGCGCCGGCGGTGGTCGCGGCGGTGAGCGCGCCGGCGCACATGCGGTCGATGGAGTAACCGGGGACGCTCTTGGGCAACCCGGCCAGGATCGCGGCGGTGCGCCCGAGGGTCAGACCCTGGTCGCCGATCTGGGTGGTCGCGGCGATGGCGACCTCGTCGACGCGCTCCGGGGGCAGGCCCGGGTTGCGGCGCATCAGTTCGCGGATCACGCGGACGATGAGGTCGTCGGCGCGCGTCTCGGCGTAGAGGCCCTTGCCTGACTTGCCGAACGGGGTGCGGACCCCGTCGACGAACACGACTTCGCGGGCGGTTCGCGGCACGATGGCCCCTCCTTCTTCAAGCGATGGGTGGACTGTTGAGGTCATGCTACTCGCCAGTAACAAATAGTGCGAGCGGCGGGGCCGGTCATGTCGGAAGTATGGAAGGAACCCGACCTTCGGTGATCGTGGCCGATTCGGTCGCCACGATCAGACGATCCGCCGAGGGTGGGCGAGCCCGCCTGAACTCAGCCCCGGCCGTCGAGGAATCGGGTCACGAAGCGATCGATGTTGAGGCGCAGGCGCTGGATCCGTTCCTCCCGACCGATCGTCTCCGCCGGCTGGATCAACGAGGATTCCCGCTTGCCCCGCGCGTACAGCGGGCAGGCCAGGTCGGAGCACACGTACAGGCCCACGGTGTCGCCCTGTCGGCCGGCCTTGCCGGGTTTGGGGGCGCTGAACAGGCGCACGCCACCGGCGGGGTGCACCGTCACACAGAACGAGCACGTCATCGACTTGAAGAAGTCGGTCTTGGGGCCGCCGTTGGGCAGGCGCAGGGCGACCCCGATCGGTTGCTCGCCGGAGTCGATCACCAGGTAGGCGCGGCCCGGCGCCTTGGGGTCGACCCACCCCAGGAAGTCCATGTCCTCCCAATCCAGAAGGGGCATGGTCGAGGGATAGGTCATCCGCTTGGTCTCGCCCTTGGGGCAGTTGACGAACGAGGAGCGGATCTCCGCGTCACTGAGTTCGAGCATGGCACTCTCCGATCGTTCGGTGTGGTCGATGGGGCCCGACGTGGTCGACGCGGTGAGATGGCGCCGACGAGGAGCCGACCAACGGATACTGCCGGCCGGGCCCCGGGTACGCGAGTGGTTTTCGCACGTGGCGGCCCATGTCCGATGCGTCGTACCGAGGACGACGAGGGCCGGGGACCACGAAGGGTCCCCGGCCCGGTGCCGTTCTCGGTGTTCAGAGCAGGGCGTCGGCCTCGCGGTGGCGCCCCGCCGCGTTGTAGGCCCCCGCCAGGTCGCGGCGCAGACGCACCGTCAACCGGCGCACCTCCGGGTCACCGGAGGAGTTGAGCGCCACCCGGTAGGCCTCGCGCAGCACCTCGACGGCCTCGTCGGGGCGACCCGCCTGGGTGTGGGAGCGGCCCAGTCGGTGGTGCACGGCCAGGGTGTCCAGGTGGCCCTTGCCGAGTCGGCGCCTACGGGCGGCCAGCACCATGCGCAGCTGGGAGATGGCCTCCTCATAGCGGCCGGACATGCTCTGCGCGGCGCTCAGACCCAGACGCAGTTCCTCGCGGCGCTTGGTGGAGGCGACGTCCTCGATGGCCCGCTCGTAGTGGGCCACCGAGGCGTCCAACCGACCACTACGTCGGTAGCACACGGCCAGACGCATGCGCGCCTCCACCGTGTCCTCGTCGGCCGGACCGAACTGACCCTCACGCTGGCAGAGCAGGGTCTCCCACTGACCGGCGGCGTCGGCCGGACGCCCCGCGTCCTCGTACGCCCAGGCCAGGTTCTCCCGGATGATCTCGGTGCGGGGGTGCTCCTCGTCGTAGACCGAGACGGCTTCGGCCAACGCCAGCTCGAACTGCTGCACGGCGGCCTGGCGCCGACCCATCTGCGCGTACTTGGTCGCGAGGTTGTTGCGGGCGGTGATGGTGTCGGGGTGCTCGGTGCCGAGTCGCTCCACCAGGGACTGAAGGGTGCGCTCCAGGACGACGGCGCGCTTGCCGGCGGTGGGCACGATCGCGCCGGAGCCCGAGCCCTTCACCGAGGTCGCCCTCGTGGAAGTGTCGATCCGCTCCGTGGCGGTCGTCTTCACGGAGGTCGTTCCCGTCTCGGAGCCGGCCGACCCTTCGGCCCGCTCGGGCACCGCGGTGGCCAGGGCCTTGGCGGGCTCCTCGGGGGCCGACAGCGAAACCTGTTCCGGCACCGTGGTCGCACTGGCCTCGGAGGCCGTCGCATGTTCCTCGGGATGCTCCGTGCGGTCCGTGGAGGTGGGCTGGACGGCCTGGGTCGACTCGACCTCGGCAGAACGCGTCAAGCCGGCCCTGTGCAGCAACACACGCCAGAACGACAAGCGGACTCACCACATTTCCCTGATCACGAACCGGGGCCTTGTGGGTCCACGGTCCGATACACACCCAACGAATAGATCACGATCCCCTGACGATCAGGGGCACGCTTCTATAACTTAATCGGACACCGGGCTACGGAACAGGCATGAACCGCCCCTGAGGGGTGGTGACTTCCATCACGTTAGGGTTCGATGCGGCGCAATGGGGTAATTGCTACGCCTTGTCCGCCTCGCGTAGAGCGTCGGCCAGGGCCTCCGAGGTCAGCCCGACCTGCCAGCCACGGGCCCCGCGCGAGCGCAGGAACTCACCCACCGAATCCGGGTCCACGGCCTTGGGGGGTGCCCACGCCAACCTTCTGACGCTGTCCGGCAACAGAAGGTTCTCCGTGGGCATCACGACCTCCTCAGCGATCCTCGTCACCGTGGAACGGGCCGCGTCGAGCCGCCGGGCGGCCTCGGGCGCGCGGTCGGCCCATCGGTTCACCGGGGGCGGTCCGTCGCCGGGGGCGTTGGGGCGAGGAAGGTCGGTCTGGGCCATGTCCCGGGTCCGGTTGATCGCCTTGATCCAGGTGTTCAGGTAGCGCTTGGCCAGCTTGATGCCGAACTGGCGGATCCTGGTCAGTTCCGGGACGGTGCGCGGCATGGCCGTGGCCGCCTCCACGATCGCCGCGTCGGGCAGCACCCGACCGGGGGAGGTGTCGCGCTCCTGGGCGATGCGGTCGCGCTCGTACCAGAGCTCGCGCACCGCGGCCAGGGAACGCTGGTTGCGGACCTTGTGGATGCCGGAGGTGCGCCGCCAGGGGTCGGTGCGCGGCTCCTTGGGAGGTGCGGCCAGGACCGAGGCGAACTCCTCCTGAGCCCACCCCAGCTTCCCGCTCTCCTCCAGCTCTCGCTCCAGGTTGTCCCGAAGCTCGATGAGGATCTCCACGTCCAGCGCCGCGTAGCGCAGCCAGTCCTCGGGCAGTGGCCGTTGCGACCAGTCCACCGCGGAGTGTTCCTTGGCCAGCCGCAGGTCCAACAGTCGTTCCACCATGAAGCCCAGACCGACCCGCTGGTAGCCGAGCAACCGCCCGGCCAGTTCGGTGTCGAACAACCGGGAGGGGCGCAGGTTCACCTCGGTCAGGCAGGGCAGGTCCTGGTGCGCCGCGTGCAGCACCACTTCGGCCCCGCCCATCGCGTCGTTGACCTCGCTCAGGTCGGGGCAGGCGATCGGATCGATCAGGGCCGAACCGGAACCCTCACGGCGCAATTGGACCAGATAGGCGCGCTGGCCGTACCGGTAGCCGGAGGCGCGCTCGGCGTCCACCGCGACGGGGCCGGAGCCGGCGCCGAGTGCCGCGACCACACCCGCGAGGGCGTCGGGATCCGCCGTGACCTCGGGAAGGCCCTCGCGTGGTTCCCGTAGCAGAGGCGCCCTCTCCGATTCGTCGTTGTCGGTTTCGCGGGATTCTGTCTTGGAGTTCAACGCGTTCGCCACACCACTACGGTATGCGCTGTGGCCACCGAACGCGGATATGGGCCGCCCCGTGGCGACCGTGGAACGGCGCCCGGGGCATCTTCCGAAGAGCTCGTCAGGGGCGTGAGCGTTGGCGGGCGATGTCGGTGACGTCCAGGGGCGGTAGGCCGGAGGCCGAGGCCAGCAGGGCCAACCACGCGTTCACGTGCGGCGCCAGATCGTCCGACTCCGGCGTCCATGAGGCACGCATCTCGACCTCGGTGTTCGCGCCCTCGTGCGCCTTGGTGCCGAAACCCTCCGTGGTGGCCCGGGTGACCGTCCCGCTCAACGTGTGATGGGTGGCCTCGTTGACCTCCAGGGCGTCGGTGAGCCAACTCCAGGCCACCGGGCCTAGCAGGGGATCGGTGGCGATCTCCGACTCCAGTTCCGAGTTGGCCTGGCACACGACCCGGAAGGGCCCGGGCCAGTCACGGGTGTTCTCGGGGTCGTACAGGACGATCAGTCGTCCCCAGGCGATCTCCTCGTCCTGGACGGTGACCTCGGCCGAGACGGCGGCGGAGTGCGGCGCCAACCGTTGGGGCGGGGGGATCTCCCGGACGGCGATCTCGGGGCGCAGCAGAGGGGACCGCAGGGCCTCGACCGCTCGCCGGAACGTGTCTTGTGCGTTCTCGGCGCTACCGACATCGGGCATGGTGGAAACGTCAGCCTTCATATTGTGGTGATCACGTCCTGGCGGGGGTCGTCGGGACGTGTCCCGCCGATGGTGTGATGGTGGGCACTGGTCGACGGTGGCACGAGTCACCGGTGGCGGGTCGCAGATCCCCCGGCGTGTCGGGGTTTTGTGATGATCTTGGGACCGCGAAACCGTCAACCGCGCAGGTTCGCGACCGAATCCCCCTCGGGTTCGACCCGCTTCCCGGTCACGTCCCCGCCGGCCGGGGCCGACCCGTGTCCGCTCGCACCCGGTGATCCGAGTGGGACCTTCGCGAAGGGCATGGCACGATCAAGGTGTGACGCCTCAAGACTCTCCATTCATCCGTGCCTGCCGGCGCCTTCCCGTGAGCCACACCCCGGTGTGGTACATGCGCCAGGCCGGGCGCTCCCTGCCCGAGTACCTCCAGGTCCGCGCCGACGTGCCGATGCTGGAGGCGTGTACGCGCCCCGACATGGTCACCGAGATCACCATGCAGCCCGTACGCCGCTACGACGTCGACGCCGCGATCTTCTTCAGCGACATCGTCGTCCCGCTCAAGGCCATCGGTATCGACCTCGACATCAAGCCCGGGGTCGGCCCCGTGGTCCAGGACCCGATCCGTGGCGCCGGCGACATCAAGCGGCTGCGCGACATCGAGCCCGACGACGTCCACTTCATCACCGAAGCGGTCGGCCAGATCGTCGGCGAGCTCGGCGACAAACCGCTCATCGGGTTCGCGGGCGCGCCGTTCACGCTCGCCTCCTACCTGATCGAGGGTGGGCCCTCCAAGAACCACGAGCACACCAAGGCGCTCATGTACGGCGAGCCGGAGCTGTGGGACGAGCTCATGCGCCGTCTGGCCGCCATCTCGCTCGGCTTCCTGCGCACACAGATCGAGGCGGGGGCCTCCGCGGTCCAGCTGTTCGACTCCTGGGTCGGCGCGCTGAGCGCCGAGGACTATCGGGCCTCGGTGCTGCCCTACACCTCCTGGATCTTCGGTCAGCTCAGCGAGTACGAGGTGCCGCGCATCCACTTCGGTGTGGGCACCGGCGAACTCCTCGGCCTGCTCGGTGAGGCCGGCGCCGACGTGGTGGGCGTCGACTGGCGGGTGCCGCTGGACAAGGCCGCCCAGCGGGTCCAGCCGGGCATCGCCCTGCAGGGCAACCTGGACCCGGCGACCTTGTTCGCCCCCTGGGAGGTCGTCGCCGACCGTACGCGCGACATCCTCTCTCGCGGACGCGCCGCCGAGGGCCACATCTTCAACCTGGGTCACGGCGTGCTGCCGACCACCGACCCGACCATGCTGGAGCGCCTCACCGCGTTCGTGCACGAAGAGACCGCGGTCTAGTGCCGCGTCAGCCGAGGTTCCGCCGACGCCCGGCCCCGTGATGGGAGCCGGGCGTCGGCGTGTGCGGGGTGGGTCGGGGTCAGGAGCCCGACCTGCCCTCGGAACCCTCGTCACCGGATCCCGAGGCGTCGTCGGCCCGCTCCGCGTCCTCGGGGTCGGTCTCACCTGGGGACTCGACCGTCGAGGTCGTCCCGGTGGGCGTGGCCGCCATGGCCGGGCGTCGGCGAGGACGCACCCGCCCGAACCGGCCCCCGGCCCGGCCCCGCGGCTTCGGGTTCTCCTGCCGACGACGTCGCAGGCGCCACAGCGGCCAGGCGCCGATCACCACGGCGACCAGGGCGAACGGCAGCAACCAACCCACCATCACGGCCAGGCCCTCGCCCAGCGAGAGCAGCGCTCGCCAGCCGCGCTCCAGCCCGCCCAGGAAGCCGATCGACTCGTCACCGGAGCGTTCCTCCAGATAGGTGGAAGGCGGACGTAGCGACAGGTGCACCGTCGAGTACGAGGTCTGGTTCTGCAACGACTCCAACCGGGCCTGGAAGGACTCCAGGTCCGCCTGCCGGTCCTGGATCTCCCGCTCCACCCGGAGCAGGTCGTCGACGTTCTCGGCCTCCTCCAGGTAGCCGCGCAGTGACTCCAGCGCGGTCTCGGAGGACTCGATGCGGCTCTCGACGTCGGCGATCTCCTCGGTGACGTCCTCCACCGACCGTTCGATGTCGGAGCGGTCGCCGAGTTCGGCCAGGTCGGTCAACGCCCCCTCGTACTCCCCGGTGGGGATGCGCAGGGTCAGTGAACCCTCGGGGGTGCCGTCGGCGGGCGTGGACAGCTCTTCGGAGGCGACGTAGCCGTCCAACCCCCGGGTCAGCTCCTTGGCGTCCTGGGAGGCCTCGGCCACGTCCTGTACCCGCACGGTCATGTGCGCGGTGTGGATGAGTTGTCGGTCGTCGATCTCCACGTCGGAGCCGACCGTGTCGGCGGACTCGGCCTCCTCACCGCCTCGCTCGCCCCCCTCGGCTCCTTCGGGGGCCTCGGCGTCGGCGTTCTCGGGTGCGGTGAGGTCCCGGGACCCGGGCGCCGAACCTCCGGAGGACTCGAAGTCCGCCTGTTCCGAGGTGGCGCCGCAGGAGGTCATTAACAGCGCACCCAGGACGGCGGAGGTCATGACCGTGGCGACGCGCCCCGCACGCGCGGGCGTTGAAGTGTCCATGCCCGTTCGACGGGGCGGGACCCGGACGCGTTCTATCCTTCCGGTAACGGCAGGACAACGGGTCGGACGCCCCACGGTCACGGGTCGTCGGGGCACGTCCGAGCGCCCGAGGTCCCGTAGGGGCGAGGCGAGGCGCTGTGACACACGGCATCTGGAAGGCTGGAGGCATGGCTGAAGCACCGCATGTCGTCGTGGTCGGGGGCGGGGTCTCCGGACTGACCGCCGCGTACCGTCTCAACGCCCGGGGGATCACCACCACCGTGCTGGAGGCCGCGGATGTGCCGGGAGGCAAGCTGCGCGCCTCACCGGTGGCCGGGGTGTCCGTCGACGCCGGCGCCGAGGCGGTGCTCGCCCGCAGACCCGAGGCGGTGGAACTGTTCCGCGAACTCGGACTGGACGATCGGATCGTCCACCCGGGACCCGGATCGGCCGCCGTCTACAGCCGTGGGCGCGTCCGCTCCCTGCCCAAGGGCCAGCTCATGGGCGTGCCGGGTGATCTTCGTGCCCTGGCCCGCAGCGGGGTGCTGTCCCCGGCCGGGACCGCGCGGGCCGCGCTGGACCTGGTCTGGCCGAGCACCCCGGTGCGTTCGGACGTGCCGGTGGCGACCTACGTGGGCACCCGGATGGGGCGTCAGGTGGTGGAAAGACTGGTCGAACCCCTGCTCGGCGGTGTGTACGCGGGACGGGCCGAGGAACTCTCCCTCGATTCCACCCTGCCGCAGATCGCCCCGATGGCCCGATCGGACCGTTCGCTGATGCGCGCGGTGCACCGCAGTCTCCAGGGGCGGGGTACGGCGCCCACCAAGGCCGGCCCGGTCTTCGCCTCCCTGCGCGGCGGGGTCGCCTCGGTCGTGGACGCCCTGGCCGCCCGACAGAAGGACCTGCGCACCGGCACCCGGGCCCAGGCCCTCAAGCGCACCCCGCGGGGCTGGAGCGTGCGACTGGAAGGCGCCCAGGGGGTCGAGGAGCTCGCCTGTGACGCGGTGCTGCTGGCCTGCCCCGCCGCCGAGGCGTCCCGACTCCTCACCGACACCGCGCCCACCGCCGCCCGCGAGCTGCGTGGCGTCGACTACGCGAGCATGGCCCTGGTGACCTTCGCCCTGCCCGCCTCCGCCTTCCCCGAGCCCCTTACCGGCACCGGCTTCCTGGTTCCCGCCGGAGAGGGGACGACCATCAAGGCCGCGACCTTCTCCAGCAACAAGTGGCCCTGGATCGCCCAGGAGCTGGATAGGGTCGATCCGGGTGCGGACCTGGTCGTTCTGCGGTGCTCCATCGGACGTTTCCGCGAGGCGAACGTCCTGGACCGCTCCGACGAGGAACTGGCCGCCGCCGCCCTCGCCGACCTGACGAAGGTGAGCGGACGGACCGGCGCGCCCGTCGAGACCCGGGTGACCCGCTGGACCGACGGGCTGCCGCAGTACGGGGTCGGCCACGCCGGCCGGGTGGAGCGGATCCGCGCGAACGTGCGGGCCAACGAGGGGCTCGGCGTGTGCGGAGCCGCCTACGGGGGAGTGGGCATCCCCGCTTGTGTCGCCGACGCCGGTCGCGAGGCCGCGCGTCTGGCCGACACGCTCATCGACCACAGCCACACCAGCCCAGGCGCCGAAAGCGCCGAGGGAACGAACGAGCAAGGAGTCAACCCGTGACAGGCCGGCAGAACGAGTCGATCACGCAGGACGGGACCGACCTCAACCAGATCATCCGCTACACCATGTGGTCGGTTTTCAAGGTCGACAGCCTGGAGGGCGTGGACCGCGCCGCCGCCGCGGAGGAGCTCCAGGCGCTCCTCGACAAGGCGGCCGAACAGGACGTCACCACGCGTGGCAGCTATGACGTGCAGGGCTACCGCGCCGACGCCGACATCATGTTCTGGTGGATCGCCGACAGCTCCGACCAGGCGCAGGACATCTACTCCGACTTCCGACGCACCCGGATCGGTCGCGCCTCCACCCCGGTGTGGTCGGTCATGGGCCTGCACCGCCCCGCCGAGTTCAACCGTGGTCACGTGCCGGCCTTCATGGCCGGCGAGGAGCCGCGCGACAACATCTGCGTCTACCCGTTCGTGCGCTCCTACGAGTGGTACCTGCTGCCCGACGAGGAGCGTCGCGCCATGCTCGCCGAGCACGGCCGGATGGCCGCTCCGTACCCGGACGTGCGGGCCAACACGGTCTCCTCGTTCGGCCTCAACGACTACGAGTGGCTGCTCGCGTTCGAGGCCGACGAGATGCACCGCATCGTGGACCTGATGCGCACCCTGCGCGGCGCCAAGGCCCGCCTGCACACCCGTGAGGAGATCCCCTTCTACAGCGGCCGTCGCAAGAGCGCGGCCGAGCTGGTCGCCTCCCTGCCGTAACCGGCCCAGGGCCCGCGTGCGAGGGGAGGGACCCCGCGCTCCGATGGAGCGCGGGGTCCCTCCCCTCGTTCACCGGCCAGAGCGAGGGGACCTACTCGATGGGGGCGGCCTCTCGCCGGGGCGTGATGGCGCTCCGCCGCGTGGCGATCACGTAGAACGGGACGGTGACGATGAAGATCAGCACCATGGCGCTCGCCAGGTAGATGAGCACGTCACCGGCGGGCATGCCGAGTCCCCAGGCGATGATGAGGAGCACACCGCCGGCGAGCATCCCCAGCACCGCGTAGGCCTTGCGGCCCTTGGGCTTGGGGTACTCCATACGGCTCACCATCAGCCAGGCCACCAGCAGCGCCGCGGCCATGCCGACGAGGACCGGCGGGTCCAGTAGGACGATGGTCACCACGGCCATCGCCCCGAACGGGCAGGGCAGACCGGTGAAGTAGTCGGCCCCGGGGGACTGGCAGGAGAAGCGGGCCAGCCGCACGATCACCGCGAGCAGCAGGGCGCTCGCGCCGACCACGGGCCACATGGCCCCCTCGGTGGCGGTGGTGCTCCACACCAGGAAGAAGAACGCCGGCGCGACACCGAAGCTGATCACGTCCGCGAGGTTGTCCAACTCGGCGCCCATGCCACTGCCGCCCCACTTGCGGGCGACGCGGCCGTCGAGCACGTCCAGGAAGGCCGCCACCATCATCAGGCCCACCGCGGTGGCCAACGCCGCCTTGGGCAGCGGGCCGACCGTCCCGGCGGCCATGTGGGCGCTCTGAGCGCCGGCCAGGGCCCACACCGCCAGGAAACCGCACAGGGCGTTGCCCAAGGTCAGGTAGTCGGCGATGCCCAGGCGGAGCCTGGGCGCCTCCTCGGTGACCTCACCGCTATCGGAGGCACCGGTGGTGTCAGCCGGCGTCAAGACGGGTTTCCCCGGCGCGGACCTTCTGGCCGATCTCCACCGCCGGGGCGACCCCGCGCGGAAGGTAGACGTCGACGCGTGACCCGAACCGGATGAGACCGATCCTCTCGCCTTGTTCGACCTTCTGCCCCGCAGCGAGATACGGGATGATACGCCTGACCATCGCGCCGGCGATTTGGACGACCGTGATCTCACCGATCTCGGTTTCAAGGGTCCAGATGACGCGTTCATTACGCTCGCTGTCCTTGTCGAAGGCGGGACGGAATCCCCCGGGGCGGTGCTCGACACCGGTCACGACACCGGCGAGGGGGGCACGGTTGACGTGCACGTTGAGGGGGTTCATGAAGACCGCGACCCGGGTACTTCCGTCGGATCGTGGATCGATGCTCTGGACGACCCCGTCGGCCGCGGACAGCACACGCCCGGTGGCCGGGCCGCGCTCCGGGTCGCGGAAGAACCAGGTCATCCCCGCCGCGAGCGCGATCACGGGTACGGCGGCCAGGGTGCGTGCCCTGGAACCTCGCGCGGCCAGGGCCGCGGCGCCGGCGGCGCCCAACGCCGGTACCAACCAGGGGGCCGATCCCTGGGCCATGCCCATACGAGGTCGGGCCGGTGGCCGGGGGGAGACGGAGGAGGAAGGTGAGTCGTCGGTCATGGGGCGCTTTCGTCACGGGTCGGTCTGTTCGCCGGCACATCGGCCACCGCTTTGAGGAGCGGGCCCCGTACGGGTGGCGGGGCGGTGCGCGGTCACCGGGAGGGGTATCCCCGCCGCGCGCGGTTTCCGTTCGACCAGGGGTCGATCGTCGGTGCGTTGGTGAGATTATCCCCGATCCCACGGGGGTGGGAATCGGTGCAGGTACGGGGACCCGCCGTGGCCATGGCCACGGGATACCCGGCGAACCGAAAAGGTAAGCCTACTCCGTGGGTTCGAGGGAAAGCGCGACGGAGTTGATGCAGTACCTGGCGTCGGTGGGGGTGTCGTAGCCCTCGCCGCGGAAGACGTGACCCAGGTGGGAGCGGCAGGTGGCGCACCGTACCTCGGTGCGGACCATGCCGAGGGAGACGTCGTCGTGCAGGGTCACGGCTTCGGAGTCGGCCGGGTCGAAGAAGCTCGGCCACCCGCAGTGGGAGTCGAACTTCTCGTCCGAGCGGAACAGTTCGGTCCCGCATCCCCGGCAACGGTAGACGCCCGTGGTCTTGGTGTCGACGTAGGCGCCGGTCCAGGGGCGCTCGGTGCCGGCCTCACGGAGTACCGCGTACTCCATGGGGTCCAGGCGCTCGCGCCACTCCTGTTCGGTCGTGGGCAGGTCCTGTGCGGCTCCGTCGTTGGAACGCGGTGCCTGGTCCGATGCGTCAGCCATGGTGATGACGCTACCCGGAATCGGGCCACGATGCAGACCGGAGGCCGAATAGGTCGGAATCGGACGATCGCCCTGGAGGTAGGTAAATCATCCTTAGGGGCTACATGCACCTATCTTCACCCCTTCGCGACGTTCGGTGGTGATCTCGGTGGGTACGGGCTCAGGCAGGGGTCAGTGGTCGAGGTGTACTGAGGCAGGTGGCATGGCTGTTACAGCTCAACAGGCACTCGGAGTCAGTCGGCGACCACTGCGCGTTGGAAGGGTTCGATACGGACTGTGGTGGCTGGACCAGGTGACGACGGGGGCCCGCACGCGAGCCCGAGCCGTCACCGACGGTACGGCCACCGCGGGACGGGAACTGCGCTGGGCCGCCGAGCTCAGTGTCCGCGCCACGCTGGCGGGGATCGACCACGCGCGCCCCGAACCCTGGAGCGACCGAGGGCTGATCTGGCTCTTCGGCGCGATCTCCGTCGCCGCGGTGGCGATGGCGGTCCTCCTGGGAGCGGGAATGGCGCAGTGGGCGATGACCTCGTCCGACGCCATGCTGTTCGCCGCGGCGGGGGCCTTGGCGGTGGGACTGGTGTTCCTACCGCTGGCGTACCTGGTCTTCGCCTCCAGACGACAGCGTCGCCGACGCTAGAGGCACGAGGAAGACGGAAAACCAACGGGTGGAGACGATGATGGAGGGGCCTCGTGGCGAGGCCCCTCCAGCACGTTCGGGGGGCGGCGCCGGGGGTCGGGACGTCGCGGGGGTGCGCGGGGACTGTCAGGCGTCGAAGTCGTACTGGAGCACGTACGCGGAACCGTCCATGGTGATCTCGTTGAACTCCACCGGACGGTGGTCGGCGGTCAGCGCGGTGCGCGCGACCTCCATCACGGGGGTACCGGGGAACAGTTCCAGTTCGACGGTCTCCTCGGGGGTGGGCATGCGGACCCGGATCTCTTCGGTGAAGTGGGCCGGTCCGCTCCCGAGGTCGGTCAATCGGGCGTAGATTCCGCCGGGCCCGCTGTCGTGGGCGTGTAGGCGTCGCGCGGAGTCGGAGGTCTCCTGCCCCTCCCAAGAGCGCGGAGACAAGTGGGACACGGCGCTCTGCACCGGTCTACCGTCCACGAGGTAGCGCCGGGAACGACGTAACACCGTGGACCCCTCCGGTAGGTCGAGGACGCGTAGGACGTGCCCTTGGGGTATCACCTCCTCGATCACGAGGCCCTCCACCTCGTAGCCGCGGGTTTCACTGTCGGTCTGCCAGATGGCCCGCCCGCCGCCCCACAATTCCTTGGACAGACGCCGGGCGCCGTGTCTTCGCAGGGGACGGAACAGACGGACGTAGATGCCCGAGCCGCGGACGGCCACGGCCAGGCCCTCGTTGATCAGTACGGAGAGCGCCTGACGCGCGGTCGCCCTGGCGACCCCGTGACGCTCCATCAGGGTGTTCTCCCCGGGAAGGCGGTCGCCGTCGGCGTACCGTCCGGAGCGGATCCGTGCTCGAAGTTCCTCGGCTATCTCCCGGTAGACCGGAGGTGATCCGTTTGCGGCCGTCGGCACTACGTTCATCCTCTCGCCCAGGGGACCACACCGGTGAGCCCCGTTGATGCGGTGTGTCCGGTCACAACGTTTTCAGTGGATGGCACACCACGGGTATGTCCGGTTGCGGGATGGTTCATGCGTCATTGTGGGGTGACCGAAACACAGCGGTTATGGCGGCCCCTGCGGGGAACCCCCTCAATCCCTCAGGTAACGGGTGAACAGGTTTCCCTGCGCCTCCCACAGGTGGGCCAGCCGCAGCGGGGTGGTCTGTTTCGTGCCCACGCCCGGAACGCCCGGGACCGGTGGCCCTCCCGCCACGATCCGGGGCGACCCCACGCCCAGGAGGTGCGGACTCACCGTCAGGCACAGTTCGTCGAGCAGGTCCGCCGCCACGAACTCCGCCAACAGGTGTGGACCCCCCTCCGTCAACACCCGGTACAGGCCTCTCTCGGACAAGGCGTCGAGGATGTGCCATGGCCGCACGGAGTATTCGTCGACCACCACCAGGTCGGCGTGCTTCGCCACGAACGCTCGCCGGTCGGCGGGGCTGTTCTCGACGGTGAACACCAGGGTGCGGGCGTCGTCGGGAGCCGTGGTGAGCAGTGCGTCGTCGAACTCCAGGGTCCGTGAGACCACGGCGATCCGGGGTGTCGCGGGCCGGCCCTCGCGCAGCTCCGCCCAGACCTCGCGCGGACGCACCGGCCTGTACCCCTCGTGCCGGGCGGTCGAGGCGCCCACCACGATGACGTCGCACAGACCCCGCAGGACCGCCATCACCCTGCGGTCCGGTTCCGAGGACATGTCGCGGCTGCGCCCTGATGGTCCTACGGCACCACCGTCGGCGCTGGCGACCATGTTGGCGCGTACCCAGGGCCGGGTCAGAGCGGTGGGGTAGGTGTAGGCCTCTTCCGGTCGCACGTCCGTGCGCTCGGGGTCGGGGAGGAGTTCGCGGAGCCGTGCGGGCGCGGAGCTTCCCGCGGCGTGAGTGTTCGACATGACCACCAGGCTAGGTTCTATTCCGTCGACCAGGGGGTCACCCTTCGGGCGCCGTCAGGTCCTGATTCTCCGAAAAACCCGGGGAGGTGGCGGGGGAGGCGCCGGGGTGGGGTCGCGAGGAACGAGCCGTCACACCGTGGGCGCCGATGTGTCTCCCCAACCCGTTCCCGACTTCTCGGGGCGCCGGCACACTCCGAGGGCCGGGCCCCTCCCGGCACGCGTGCGGGCGCTGCCGAGAGGGGCCGGCCGTACCTCAGCCGTGGTGGGGCGAGACGCGCCGCAGCAGCATCAGGGCGCGGTCGATCACCCGCACCGGGCAACCCGCGGTAACGAACGGACGCCCTCCCACGTCCGGTTCGGCGGTGTCCAGGACCGTCTCCCACGCCATGCCGTACTCGGTCCCGGGCAGTTTGAACTCCACCGCGTCCGGTCCGCTGTTGAGCAGCAGTACGAACGAGCGGTCCCGGATCGTGCGCCCCCGCGGGTCGGGCTCGGTGATGGCGTCCCCGTTGAGGAACACGCCGAGGGCACGGTCGCCGCTGTTCCAGTCGTTGCCCTCCATGGCAGACCCGTCCCGGCGCAGCCACGAGATGTCGGGCAGCCCGTCCTCGCCGGACCCCTCACCGGGGAGACCGCCCTCCACCGGGCTGCCGCGGAAGAACCTGCGGCGGCGGAACACCGGGTGCTCCCTGCGCAGCCGGGCCAGCTCGCGCACGTAGTCCAGCAGGTCGTTCTCCGGGTACTCCCCGGCCGGCCCCGCGCCCTCCCAGTCGATCCAGGAGATCTCGTTGTCCTGGCAGTAGGCGTTGTTGTTGCCACCCTGGGTGCGTCCCACCTCGTCGCCGTGCGAGAGCATCACCACGCCCTGGGACAGGTACAGGGTGGCGAGGTAGTTGCGGACCTGCCTGCGGCGCAGGGTGAGGATGGCCGGGTCCTCGGTGGGCCCCTCCACCCCGTGGTTCCAGGAACGGTTGTCGTTGGTACCGTCCCGGTTCCCCTCGCCGTTGGCCTCGTTGTGCTTGTGGTCGTAGGAGACCAGGTCGGCCATGGTGAAGCCGTCGTGGCAGGTGATGAAGTTGATCGAGGCCACGGGGCGGCGCCCGTCGTCCTGGTACAGGTCGCTGGACCCGGCCAACCGGGAGGCCAGCTCGCCCTTGACCGGTTCACCCCGCCAGAAGTCGCGCACCGTGTCCCGGTACTTGCCGTTCCACTCGGTCCACAGTGGTGGGAAGTTGCCCACCTGATAGCCGCCAGGGCCCACGTCCCAGGGTTCGGCGATCAGCTTGACCTGGGAGATCACCGGATCCTGTTGGACTATGTCGAAGAACGTGCTCAGCCGGTCGACGTCGTGGAACTCCCGGGCCAGTGCCGAGGCCAGGTCGAAGCGGAACCCGTCCACGTGCATCTCCAGGACCCAGTAGCGCAGCGAGTCCATGATGAGCTGGAGCGAGTGCGGGTACCGCACGTTGAGGCTGTTGCCACAGCCCGTGTAGTCGAGGTAGTAGCGCTGGTCCTCGTCCACCACCCGGTAGTAGCCCAGGTTGTCGATGCCCCGCCAGGAAAGGGTGGGACCCATGTGGTCGCCCTCGGCGGTGTGGTTGTAGACCACGTCGAGCAGTACCTCGATGCCCGCCTCGTGCAGCGACTTCACCATCGCCTTGAACTCCTGGACCTGCTGTCCGCGGGATCCGCGGGCCGCGTACCCGCTGTGCGGGGCCAGGAACGCCAACGTGTTGTAGCCCCAGTAGTTGGTCAGACCGCGCGCCACCATGGCGTGTTCGGGGACGAAGTGGTGCACCGGCATGAGCTCGACCGCGGTCACCCCCAGGGAGGTGAGGTAGTCGATCATCGCCGGGTGTCCCAGCCCCGAGTAGGTGCCTCTCTGGTGTTCGGGGATGCCCGGGTGGCGCATCGTCAGGCCGCGCACGTGGGCCTCGTAGATCACCGTCTGGTGGTACGGGGTGCGCGGACGAGACTCGTTGCCCCAGTCGAAGAACGGGCTGACCACCACGCACTTGGGCACGTAGGGAGCGCTGTCGGCGGTGTTCTTTCGGTCTGGGGAGGCGAAGTGGTAGCTGAACAACGACTCATGCCAGGTGAGCTCGCCGTTGAGCGCCTTGGCGTAGGGGTCGGTGAGCAGTTTGTTCGGGTTGCAGCGCAGGCCCTGTTCGGGTGCGTAGGGTCCATGGACCCGGTATCCGTACTGTTGGCCCGGGCCCACCCCGGGAAGGTACCCGTGCCAGACGAAGCCGTCGTATTCGGTCAGGGGTATGCGTGTTTCCACCCCCTCGTCATCGAACAGGCACAGTTCCACCTGTTCGGCCGCTTCTGAGAAGAGCGAGAAATTGGTGCCGGAACCATCGTAGGTCGCACCGAGCGGATAGGAACTACCTGGCCAGACTTCCACCATAGGCGTCGTCAGTCTCTTGTGTTCGGGGCCCGGAAGGGCGCTTTGGCGTTGCGCCTTCTTCCTTCCGCCAAGGCGGCAAAAGTATGCCGAAACAGACCGACGTTCCTGCGCCGGCCTGTTTCGCGAGTCTTCTTATGGTGATTTGTGTCGGATTTGCGAGGTCGTTCGATAAAATACCGATGGTGAATATTTCACCGACGTGGACGGGCCCTTTCCAGGATCAGGCCGGTGTCCACTCCACGGGGCAGGGTTCCGAACACGTGCCCCCACCCGCCGCCGAGTCGGGAGGCGGTGAACGCCTCGGCCACCGGGGTCGGCGCGTGCCGTAGCAACACCGACGCCTGCAGGGTCAGGGCCATCAGCTCGACCACGGAACGCGCCCGATACTGCATCTCGTCCACGTCGCCCAGGGCCTGCTCCAAACGCTTGAGGGCGGTGTCGTAGTGGTCGTCGGCGCCCGCGGCGGCGCGCAGTTCGGTGAGGAAGGCCTCCACCGACTCCGGAGACCTGGCCATCGCGCGCAGCACGTCCAACGCCGCCACGTTGCCCGAGCCCTCCCAGATGGAGTTGAGGGGCGAGTCCCGGAACAGCCGGGGCATGCCCGACTCCTCCACGTACCCGTTGCCGCCCAGGCACTCCAGCGCCTCGGCGGCGTGCGCGGGCTGGCGCTTGGTGATCCAGAACTTGCCCACGGCCACACCGAGCCGACGGAACGCGGTCTCGCCCTCGTCGCCGCGCACGGAGCGGTCGGCGGCCCCCGCCAGACGCATCATGAGGGCCGTGGCCGCCTCCGATTCCAACGCCAGGTCGGCGAGCACGTTGCGCATCAGCGGTTGGTCGACCAGCCGCTCACCGAACGCGCTGCGCGTCTCGGCGTGGTGCAGCGCCTGCACCAGCGCGACGCGCATCCCCGAGGCCGAACCGATCACGCAGTCCAGGCGGGTGCCGTTGACCATCTCGATGATGGTGCGCACGCCCCGCCCCGGCTCGCCCACCAGGTGCGCGACCGCGCCGTCGTACTCAAGCTCCGCGGAGGCGTTCGACCGGTTGCCCAGCTTGTCCTTCAACCGTTGGACGAACAACTTGTTACGGGTTCCGTCGGGCAGTACCCGCGGTACCAGGAAACAGGTCAGCCCCTCCGGTGCCTGCGCCAAGGTCAGGAACACGTCGCTCATCGGCGCGGAGGTGAACCACTTGTGCCCGGTGAGCAGGTAATGGCCCTCGGAGGTGGCGACCGCGCGCGTGGTGTTGGCGCGCACGTCCGAACCGCCCTGCTTCTCGGTCATGGACATGCCCGCGATCAGGCCGCTCTTGCCCAGCGGCGGACGCAGCCCGAAATCGTAGGAACGGGCGGTGAGCAGCGGCTCGTACCGGGCGGCCAACTCGGGGGAGTGGCGTAGCGCCGGCACCGCCGCGTAGGTCATCGAGATGGGACACCCGTGCCCGCTCTCGGCCTGGGACCACAGGAAGAACTTGGCGGCGCGGGCCACGTGCGCGCCCGCGCGATCGTCCGCCCACGGTGCGGCGTGCATGCCGTGTTCCACCGCCTGGTCCATCAGGACGTGGTAGGCGGGCTGGTAATCGATCTCGTCCACCCGGTGGCCGTAACGGTCATGGGTGCGCAGCACGGGGGTGTAGGTGTTGGCGGACTCGCCCCAGGCGCGGACGCGCTCCGAACCCGCGGCCGAGCCGACCTCTCGCACTTCGGCCTCGGCCCAGCCCGCGCCCTCGCGGCGCAGACCGTCCAAGAGCGCGGGGTCGTCGGCGGCGTCGTGGTCGCCGAGCGGTGTGGCCTGGTTGAACACCTCGTGTGTGGCGGACATGCCGGCTCCGTTCCTGGTCCGAGGGCGGCGAGTGGGTGAGCCGCATCATATCCGCACGCCGACCTCGAACAGAATCTCGTTCGGTCTCCTTCGGGTCAGGGCCACAACAGCCCGCGACGCCACTCCGTGCCCTCGCGTTCGTAGCGCAGTCGGGTGTGTCTGCGGTCCGGGTCGCCCTGCCAGAACTCCACCTCCCACGGCCGCACCAGGTACAGGCCCCAGTCGTCGGGAGCCAGGTCGGGGTCGGCCACCAACCGGGCGCGGCTCCGCTCGGCCTCGCGGTGGATCTCCGCCGTCTCACTCAGGGATTCGCTCTGGCGACCGTGCAGCCCGGCCACCCGCCCCTCCAACGGCCGATCGCGGAAGTCGGCCGCTCGGGCCTGGGCGTCGGCGAGTTCGGCCCGGCCCCGGATCCGCACCTGGCGTCCCTGCGGGCCCCAGAAGAACAGCAGGGCCACGTTCGGGTTCTGGGCCAGGTCACGCCCCTTGGCGGAGGTCGTGGTCGTGGCGAACCACCATCCCCGCTCGGTGAGGTCCTTCAGGATGAGGACCCGGGCGGAGGGTGCCCCGTCGGCGTCGACGGTGGCCACCGTCATCGCGTGCGGTTCGGCGACCCCGGCGGCCACCGCGCCGGCGAACCAGTCCCGGAACAGCTCCAGCGGGTCCGCCGGCGCGGTCTGCGGATCGAAGGACGCCAGGGGACCGGCGAACACCGTCAACCCGCGCAACAGGTCTCGCATGCTCTCGGACATTTCGTGACTCCCCCTTCGGGTCGGCGTCGACACGTCGAATCTATCGAGGCGGACAGGGGAGACGGCGGCCGGGGCCACTCGTGGGACACCGACCCGGTGACGGCGGCGACCCCGGGCTCCCGATATGATGCCGGACGCCGATCGGCGTCCTATGCGAGCAGTGATCCCCTGATGGGACGACTCCCGTGCCGCCGCTATGGTCACGGAGCGAAAAGGGGAACATGACCAGCGAGGAAACCCGTGGACGCGCGAGGTGGCTCTTGGGCCTCCTGGGTAGCGTGATGCTCACCCACACCGCGCTCAACCTCGCCCGACCGCTCATCTCCTATCGGACCATCGCCGTGGGCGGCGACGCCTTCGAGGTCGGGTTGGTCACCGCCGCCTACGCCCTGTTGCCCCTGGTCATGGCGGTCTCCGTGGGCCGTTTCACCGACCGTGCGGGTCGTATCACCTGGCTCGCGGGTCTGGGAGCGCTCATCCTGTCCGTGGGCGGGTTCTCCCTCGCCGTCTCCGGGGGCCTGTTCGGGCTGGCGCTGGCGAGCACCGTCGTGGGCGTGGGCCACCTGCTGTGCATGGTCGCGGCCCAGGCGCTCATCGCCCGCTACTCGCGTCCCGAGAACCTGGACCGCGACTTCGGCTGGTTCACCGCCGCCGCGTCCCTGGGCCAGCTCGCCGGGCCACTGATCTCCGGCGTCATCCTCGACGACGCCTCGGGCCCCGCCCTGCTCTCGGCCACCTCCACCGCCCTGGTGGTCGCCGGGGTCGTGGCGTCCCTGGGCGTGCTGCCACTGCTGCCGCTGGCGCGCCTGCGACCGATCCAACGCACCGCCGAGCAGAAGGCCGCGCCCCCGGTGCCCACCCGGGACCTGCTGCGCCGTCGCCGGATGCCCTCCGCGCTGCTCACCAGCCTGGCGTTGCTGACGGCGGTGGACCTTCTCACCGCCTACCTGCCGCTCATCGCGGAGACCCGCGGCATCTCCCCGATGCTCGTCGGCGTGCTGCTGAGTCTGCGGGCGGGCTCCTCCCTGCTCTCCAGGCTGATCCTGCCGCGGATGCTGCGGCGTTGGTCCCGCAAGGCCCTCATCATCGCCAGCACGTCCGTGTCGGCCGTCGCGCTGGCCCTGGTGGCATTGCCCACGAGCGGTTTCGCCGTCTTGGCGGTGGTCCTGCTGGTGGGCGGATTCCTCCTCGGTGTGGGCCAACCCCTCACCATGGCCGAGGTCGCCACGTTGGCCCCCGAAGGGGCCCGTGGCGCGGCCCTGGCGCTGCGCATCTGGGGCAATCGGATGGGCCAGGTGGCCATCCCGGCCGCGGCGGCCGGTGTCGCCGGTGTGGTGGGAGCCCCCGGCGCCCTGCTGTTCTCGGCGTTGGTCCTGGTCACCGCGGCGATCACCGCGAGATGACCCCGAACACCAAGAGCGGGTGGCCCCGAGGGATCACCCGCTCTTCGTGTTCGGTTCGCCTCAGACCACCGCGTGACGGGCGGTCACCGTGGCGTCGTAGCGTTCCAACACGATCCGGGCGAGCTCGGGAGAGTCGCCCAGGGCGGGGGAGACCACGGCCGCCCCCGCCGCCATCGACCGATCATGGATCCGGTCGGCGAAGAACCCCGGCGCCAACAGGTAGGTGGCCACCGCCACCCGCCCGGCCCCGCGTTCCCGCGCCGCCGTGACCGCCTCATCGGGTGTGGGGGAGGCGGCCGACGCGTAGGCGGCCACCACCTCACGCCACGGGCCGCGCTCGGCCAGTTCCTCGGCCAGCCGTGCCACCACGGCGTTGGCCTCCGCGTCGCTGGACCCGGCCGAACAGAGCACCAGCGCGGTGTCGGGATCGGCGCGCGCGCCCACCTCGTTCAAGCGCCGCTCCACCGCCGAGGACAGCGACGGGTGCGGCCCCAAGGTGTCGGCGTGGTACACCCGCAACCAGGGACTGCGCTCGCGTGCCGTGGCCAGTACCTCGGGCAGGTCCACCTTGCTGTGGAAGGCCGCCGTCAGCAGGGTCGGCAGGAC
Organism: Nocardiopsis sp. NPDC006832; assembly: GCF_040635885.1. Classification (NCBI taxonomy): domain Bacteria; kingdom Bacillati; phylum Actinomycetota; class Actinomycetes; order Streptosporangiales; family Nocardiopsidaceae; genus Nocardiopsis; species Nocardiopsis sp. NPDC006832. The sequence continues at coordinate 126,021 of NZ_JBEYLC010000006.1, forward strand.
CACCACCTCACCGGCTCCGCCCGCGGCCAGTTCGTCCAACGCTTCCTCGGCGCCGGGCGCCACGTGGTCCAGGTAGGACAGTCGAACGTCCAGTTCCGGGCGCAGCGCGCGCACCCGGTGGAACAGTGCCGAGACCGCCTCGGCCGATCTCGGGTCCCGGCTCCCGTGGGCCACCGCGAGCAAGGGGATGGACGTGCCCCCTCGCTCGGCCCGCTCGTCGCCGCTCATGTGTGGATTCCGCACTCGGTCTTGCCGCTGCCGGCCCAACGCCCGCTGCGGGGGTCCTCGCCCGGGGCGACCCGACGGGTGCACGGCTCGCAGCCGATCGAGGGGTAGCCGTCGTACTGGAGCGGATTCACCAGCACACCGTGTTCACCCATGTAGGCGTCCACCTCCTCCTGGGTCCATCGTGCGATCGGGTTGACCTTGGTCATCCTTCGACGCTTGTCCCACTGCACGACGGGGGTGCCGCGGCGGGTCACCGAGTCCTCCCGGCGCAGACCGGTCAACCACGCCGAGTAGGGCTCCAGCGCCCGCTGTAGGGGTTCCACCTTGCGCAGGTGGCAGCAGATACCGGGGTCGCGGTTGTGCAACCGCGGACCCAGAACCAGGTCCTGCCCGGCGACGGTCCGCTTCGGCTCCACGGTGATGAGGTTGATGTCGTAGATGGACTCCACCGCGTCACGGGTGCCGATGGTCTCGGCGAAGTGGTAGCCGGTGTCGAGGAAGATCACGTCGATCCCCGGCAGCGTCTTGGCGGCGAGGTCGACCATGAGGGCGTCGGCCATCGAGGAGGTCATGCACAGACGGTCGCCGAAGGCCTCATCGGCCCAGGAGATGATCTCCTGGGCGGTGGCCTCCTCCAGCTCACGCGCGGCGCGCTCGGCCAGTTCGGGACCCTCGGTGATGGTGGCGTTCATTCGTTCCCTTCCGTCGGTCTGGAGGGGACGCCGCCCGGCGAGAACGACGCGGAGCGCAGACCCACGTACTTGACCCGGAACACCCGGGCGCAGGACAGGCAGGCCCAGGGGTAGCCCTCGCCCTTGACGGCGGCGCCCTCCTCGGGCACCAGGTCCTCGTCACCGCAGTAGGGGCAGTAGTAGGGTGCGGCCCTCTCGGACACGGCGCACCTCCTCCTTCGGATCGGGCCCGGCCCCCTGGGGAATCGGGGCCGGGCGGGGCTCGTCGAGCCCGTACGTTCGTTACCGGGACGGCGTCACTTGAGGTCGGCGTCGTCGGCGCGGGCCGCCCACGCCGCGAAGTTCTCGCCGTCCACCCGCTGTGCCTGGAAGCGTCGCAACACCCGCTCGACGTAGTCCGGCAGGTCGTCCGCGGTGCTCTTCAAACCGCGGATCTTCTTGCCGAAGGCCTGGGTGAGGCCCATACCGCCGCCCAGGTGGATCTGGTAGCCCTCCACCTGCTCGCCGCGCTCGTTCAGCATCAACTGGCCCTTGAGACCGATGTCGGCGACCTGGACGCGCGCGCACGAGTTCGGGCAGCCGTTGACGTTGATGCTGATCGGGTCCTCGAAGTCCGGCAGGCGCTTTTCGAGTTCGTCGATCAGAGTGGAGGCGCGGTCCTTGGTCTCCACGATCGCCAACTTGCAGAACTGGATGCCGGTGCAGGCCATCGTCTGGCGACGGAACACGCTCGGGTCGACCTCGTAGCCCTCGGATTTCAGGGAGGCGCTGATCGAGGCGATGCGTTCCTCCTCGACGTCGAGGATGATCAGCTTCTGGTCGGGTGTGGTGCGCACGCGGTCCGAACCGTGCTCCTCGGCGATCTCGGCCACCCGCAGCAGCGAGGTGCCCGACACCCGGCCCACCTTCGGGGCGAAGCCCACGTAGAACCGGCCGTCGTTCTGGCGGTGCACACCCACGTGGTCACGGCGCACGCCCGGGTCCAGGACCGGCTCGGGGCCGTTGGGGAGCTTGTGACCGAGGTACTCGTTCTCCAGCACCTCGCGGAATTTCTCGGCGCCCCAGTCCTTGATCAGGAACTTGATCCGAGCGCGGGTGCGCAGCCGGCGGTAACCGTAGTCGCGGAAGATCCCGGCCACACCCGCCCAGACCTCGCTGACCTGGTCGGGACGCACGAACGCGCCCAGGCGCTTGGCGAACATCGGGTTGGTGGCCAGGCCACCGCCGACGAAGAGGTCGTAGCCCGCCTCGCCCGCCTCGTTGCGCACACCCACGAACGCCACGTCGTTGATCTCGTGGTTGACGCAGTGCACGGTGCAACCCGAGAGGGAGGTCTTGAACTTGCGGGGCAGGTTCGAGAACTCCGGGCTGCCGATGTGCTCGTCGTAGATCTGCCGGATCTGCTCGCTGGGGTCCAGGACCTCTTCCTCGGCCACCCCGGACACCGGGCAGCCCATGATCACACGCGGGGTGTCACCACAGGCCTCGGTGGTGGACAGCCCCACCGACTCCAGCTTCTCCCAGATCGCGGGCACGTCCTCGATCCGGATCCAGTGGTACTGGACGTTCTGGCGGTCGGTGACGTCGGCGGTGTCACGGCCATAGTCGCGGGAGATCTCCGCGATCGCGCGCAGTTGGGCCACGCTCAGCTGCCCACCGTCGATGCGCACACGCAGCATGAAGTAGCGGTCGTCGAGCTCCTCGGGTTCCAGTACGGCGGTCTTGCCGCCGTCGATGCCCGGGGCCCGCTGGGTGTAGAGACCGAACCAGCGGAAACGCCCTCGAAGGTCGGCGGGGTCGATCGAGTCGAACCCGCCCTTGGCGTAGACGTTGACGATCCGATCGCGGACGTTGAGCCCGTCGTCGTTCTTCTTGTTCTCCTCGTTCTTGTTCAGCGGCTCACGGTAGCCGAGGGCCCATTGGCCCTCGCCACGACTGCGCCGAGGTTTGGTGGCCGTCGCGGCCTTGCCGGGCTGCGCGGAAGAGGGAGGCATCGCGGGTGTCTCCGATGGGGTCACGGGGGTGACCACGGTCCCGGTGCCATCACCGCAGGGCCCGTCGGCACCGCACGTCCTCGTGACAGGTGCAACGGGTGAAGTCCGCGTGTGTGGGAGTTCAAGAAGAGGGTGGAGCGCCGGGGCCGCGGGCACCCACTGAGTTCACGGGGTGCTCAAGGCGGCGAGGGTTTATCCGACGCTGCGACAGATGGCGCTGCTGACCCGAAGGAAGTCCACGTGGCGGCGCACGCGGAGCATGGGGTCGATAACAGCGGTCATGCCTTGAGAATGGCACGCCCGTCGGGTCGTTGTCCAGGTGCGCGGTCGTCATAGGCGGGTGACCCACGTCATGTCGCGGTGTCCCCGGTCATGGTGCGAAAGCGCCCGAGCTGCTCCATTACCGCTAACGTTCTCCTTGTGGTGGGTCTTTGGGAGAGCTTGTGGAGAGCGGCCGACGTGTGGCTCCGTCGGCACCCCATGGTTCACAACGGCACCCTGTTGGTCCTGCGCACCATCCGCGCCTTCGCCCGTGACCGCGTGGTCGGCCTGGCCGCCGAGTCGGCCTTCTTCGCGCTGATCTCCCTGCCGGCGCTCCTGTTGTGTCTGTTGGGCGCGCTCGGACCGTTGGCGATGGTCTTCGGTGAGGACCTCGTGGTGGAGATCCGAGAGTGGATGCTGGACCTGGCCGCGCGCATCCTCACCCCCGACACGGTCGCCTCCGTGGTGGAACCGCTCGTGGACGACTTCCTCGGAGGTGTTCAGGGCGGGGTGCTGTCGGTGACGTTCCTGGTGTCCCTGTGGTCGGGCTCGCGCGCGATGAACGTGTTCATCCGCTCCATCACCATCTCCTACGGCCTGGACGAGCTCCGCGGCTGGCTGGGTCAGCGCCTGCTCGCCTTCTTCGCCTACCTCGGCGGCCTGTTCTTCGCCGTGCTGGTGCTGCCGATCCTGGTGGCCGGGCCGGACCTGGTCCACGAACTGTTGCCGATCACCGTGGGCAGACTCAATCTCCTCTACTGGCCTCTCGTGGCCTTGATGGTCACCGCCGCGGTGACGCTGCTGTACGCGCTCAGCGTCCCGGTGCGCACCCCACTGTGGCGCCACCTGCCCGGGGCGGCGCTGGCGACCCTGGTCCTGCTGAGCGGTTCGGCGCTGCTGCGCGCCTACCTGGACGCCTCCTTCGGCCAGGTGAGCATCTACGGGTCACTGGCCGCCCCGATCGCGATCCTGGCCTGGTTGTACGTCATGGCCATCGCGGTGCTCGTGGGGTCTTCCCTCAACTCCGAGATCGACGCCCTGTGGCCGACCGTGCGCACCGCCGCCGCCCGCGCCGACCTCGCCAACCGCCACTTCGAACGCGCCGACCGCATCGCCCAACGCCGGGAACAGGCGGTCATCGACACCATCAACGAACAGAACGGTCGCTGACCACAAACGGCCGAAAGTTCTTACGCCGTCGGCTTTGTCGGTACCCTCACGGTTTCCGGCGGGAGGCCGCGCGCTCGCCGCCCCGAGCCGGATCCCCCACGAAAGGCCCCCGAGTGACCTCCCCCCGATCGTCCCCGGCCAGGGACTGCCTTCTCCTGGGTGTGTGCGCCATGATGTCCGGTCAGTTCTCCATGATGCTGCGCCTGGTGCTCACCGACCACCACCCGCTGCACGATCCCGGTGTCGCCTCGATCCTCATGTCGGGGCTGCTGGTGCTGCTCATGATCACCGTGCTGTTCATCCTGGCCGGGCCCGTGTTGCCCAGGCCGTTCCGTGAACCGGAGGATCCTCCACCGCCGGCACCGTCGACGCCCCGGATCATGACCTGGACCTCGTGGGTCATGGTGGTCGTGCCGGCACTGATGCTCGGGTCGGAGCTGCGCTACCTCCCCGCTCTGTGGCCACTCGCCCTGTTCTCCGTCGCGGCTCTGGCCTTCGCCCTTCTGTGCACCCGGCTCCATCGACGTGAGCGCGCCCGGATCCTCCAAACGAAGGAGTGTGCGCGATGAGGCCCTGGCAGTGGCTGGCGAACGTCCCGGACCTGGCCGTCCTCATCGTGGTCAGTACCGCCCTGACGACGCACTTCATCCAAGACCAAGTGACGGTGCCGATGGGGTTGTGGACGGCTGTGCTTCTCGTTTTCTTTGCTGGAACGGCCTATTTCGTCGGCCTTATGGAGACGACCCCGTCGGAACGGCAGCGGGCCAAGGGGTCCAACCCGCTCGCCGGTATGGCCTTGGTGAACCTGTTTCTGTCGGTGGGCGGTCTTCCCTTCGCGGGGTTCCTGATCATGTGGACCAGGCAGTGGGCGTTGCTCCCCATTCTGTTGGTCGGTCTCGCGGGGCTCGTCCTCTCTTTCGTGTTCTGGAAGCGTGAGCGGTGCGCTCTCCCCGAACCGCTGCCCGAGCCCACCCCCAAACTCGTTGGCATGCCCGTCGACGCTCGGCTTCCGGACGGCTGGATCCCCGTGTACGTGCACCGACCGGGTGGCCGCTACCGCGACATGCTCGTCGACTACCGGCTGTACGTGGACGGTGCCCGGGTGGGAGAGCTCGGGCCGGGACGGACACTGCTGATCGGTCTCACCACGGGGGCGCACGTGTTCCAGGGGCGGATGACCGGGGGCTCCAGCCCGCTCCTGAGCCTGTTTCTGAGCGAGGGCCGCCCGGTCCATCTGGTGCTGGAGCCGAACGGAAGCGACCTGGAGGCCCTGGCGCGGGTGTTCACCCCCGGCGCCTACCTCAGGCTCGCCCATCGGGAGCGGCCGGTCGCCGGTTTCGAGAACGGTGCGCGGGGATCGAACTCGTGAGTCTCCGGAAACGCGGAGTGGCCGGATCCGGCCAGTTTCGGCGTCAACTTCGACACCTTTCTGCGTGTCCGAACCAGTGCCGATGGAACGAAGCGTGCCCGGTGTGCGGCGAGTGATTCCGGATCAACGCAGGTCACCCGATACGTCAAGTGGAAATTGTGGGAGTGATCGCGAACCGTGCCCGTTTTCCCGGCATCAGATACGGTCGGCTGGCTCCTGTGGGGATCAGTATGATCACGTCCAGCAATGACTACGTCTGTGCCGTAACCCCTTGTTCGGTCACCCCGCCGAGCCGCCACCGCACGTCATCGTCGACCACGATCTCCTCTCTCCAATACACGAACAGGTCCATGTTCCACATGCCTTCGGAGGCACCATGAGCCGGGCGTCCCGCCCGGGGCATCCCCGGCCCACCGCCGTCATCGTCATCGCGCCGGACGAACGCAACGCCGAAATCGTCATCGAGGGTCGGCGACAGGTCGTCCAGGGCCAGGCCCCCAAGGAGACCCGGCGCGCGGCGCTGGACGTCGCCACCGGATACGCGGCGCACATCGGCCAGCCGGTGCTCGTGGAAGCACGTGACGCCAACGGTTACTGGCGTCTGCTCGCCACCCCCGACGGGGTCGTCCAGGCCGCCGACCAGCCGGTGCCGGGGCCGCCACAGGGACCTCCGCGGCAGCCTCCGACCGGACCCGGGCCCGCCACGGGCCCCACCGCCCCGAAGGACCGTGCCGCCGGGGCCAAGCGTCGACGCCTGCTCTTGGGCGTCGGCGCCGCCGGTCTGGCCCTGCTGCTCCTGGTCGGGGGCGGCCTGGTCGCCGCGAGGTTCCTCTCCGGCTCCACCGAGGCCTCCGGCGAGGAAGGCGATGACACGACGGTGGAACTGGACCACCCCGCGCCGCCCGGTTTCGCCACCACGGTGGACATCACCGAAGAACTGGCTCCCGACACCCTGCCGTCGGTCGACCGCGAGGGGGAGCGCCTCGCCTACATCGACCCGGCGGAGCGGCTCAACCTGCTCAACGCGGAGGGATCCCGCGAATGGTCGGTCGATCTGCCCTTCGAGGCGGGTAAGGCGCTCGGCAGCCCCCGTTTCGTGGAGTTCGACGGCGGAACCCACGTCGCGCTGGAGACCCCCGGAGCCCTGTGGCTCTGGCCGGAGGAGGGAGGAACCGCCGTCAACGTCGAGTTGACCGAGTCCGCCTCCGCCCAGTTCGTCGGCGACGGCGTCCTGGTGCGCGATGACGACAACGCCTACGTCCTGGTGGACGGAGAACTCGCCAAGGTCGAGACCCCCGGCGGTTCCGCGGCGCTGCTGGCCGAGGACGGCCGCGCGCTCGCCGGCGTTCTCCAGGGGCCCTGGCACTGGGTCGCCCCGGGCGAGGACCCTCAGCGAGTGGAACCCGAACAGCCCGACGGCGCCGGCGATCTGGCCGAGGTCATGACCTTCCTGCGCGGCTACGCGCTCGTCCACTGGGAGACGGACGACGGCGACGGTCACCTCCTCGCCTTCCACGACAACACCGACGGTTCGGTGCTGGGCACCGCCGAGGTCGAGGAGGAGGACCTGGCGGAGGTGCAGCATCGCACCGGCCCCCTCGGCCCGGACCTGGCGGCCTACGGCCCGGTGCTGTTCGCCCCCGGCAGTGGTGAGACCAACGTCGTCCCGGGCTTCGAACCCGAGGTCGCACTCGGCGACCAGGTCTTCGGTGAACTCGACGGGTCCAGGGTGGCGCTCGACGCCTCCGGTGCGCCCACCGACGTTCCCGAGGGCGCAGAGACTCCGCGCGGCCTGCTCGGCGACCGCGCGGTGGTGGTCCACGACGGCCACCTTTATGCCTTTTCCCCTGAGTGATCACTGCACAAGAGAAAAGAAAGGAGTCGGATGTCCCCCAAGAATCGGGTACTCACTGTTACCGCGGCGGGTCTGTTCATGGCCGGTTTCTCCGTCGGTCCGGCGTTCGCCGTGACCGCTGACGAGACCACCCCTGACGTCACCCCCGAGGTGGCCGAGGAGACGGTCGAGTCCCAGCCGGTCGAGCTCGAGATCGACCTCGGCGAGGTCGTGGAGCGTCCCGTCGAGAACGTCTTCAACATCCTCCCCTTTGACGAGGATGGCGAGACGCCTCCCCCCGGCGACGGTGGGGAGGAGCAGCCGCCGCCGGACCCCGTCGACCCGCCGGATGACGGCGACGACGAGGACGATGGCGAGACGCCTCCGGACGAGGGCGAGGAGCCCCCGCCCGGTGGCGAGGAGCCCCCGCCCGGTGACGGTGACGACGGCGACGATGGTGATGACGGCGACGACGGCGAGGACGGTGGCGAGACGCCTCCGCCCGGCGACGACGACGAGACCACGCCGCCGGACGACGGTCAGACCCCTCCCCCCGGTGACGGTGACGACGGCGACGATGGTGGCGACGACGGCGAAGGCGACGACGGTGAGGGTGACCAGGGCCAGACCCCTGGTGCGACCACTCCCACCACGCCGGCTCCGGCGTCGAACGCCGGTGACCCGAACCTCGCCGCGACCGGCGTCGACCTGTCGGGCTTCGTGCTCGGTGGCGCCGTCGTGGCCGGTATCGGTGCTCTGGCCCTGTGGGCCGGCAGCCGCCGTCCGGGCCTGGCCGAGTAACACCGCGTCCGTGCCCACGAGACTGTGGGCCCTGATGTGAGGAGGGCCCCGACCAGCATGGTCGGGGCCCTCCGTCATGTGATCACGACCGTGGACGTAGGGCCGGTGCCAGGAGGAAGGCGGCCGCGCCCCCGACGGCGATCACCCACAGGGCACCGCCCAGGGTCACCGAGTCGGCGAGGAACCCCACGGTCGGGGGGAAGGCCAGGAACCCCACGCGGCCCAGCCACCCCACCAAGGTCACCCCGTCACCGGTGCGCACCCCCGGAACGTTCCCGGCGGCGGCCAGGGTCAGCGGGAACAGGGTGGACACGCCCAGTCCCATCACCCCGAAGCCGATGATCGTGGTGACCGGGTGCGGCAACGCCAGGGCCAGGGCCATGCCACCGGCGGACAGCAGCCCGCTCGCCTGCCCGACGACCACCGCCCCGAACCGGTCGGTGACCCGGTCGCCGATGAGCCGCCCGAACGCCATCATCGCCTGGCATGCCACGAACGGCATGGCGGCCAGGAACAGCGCCGCGTCCAGTTCCGAGGTCATGTACACCGCGCCCCAGGCGGCGGCGGAGTCCTCGATGCCGCCCGCCATCATCAACAACATGCCCAGCGCAAGGAGCAGGACCACGGCGCGACCGGACATGCGGACGCGACCACCACCGTGGCCGTTGGTCCCGTCCTCGCGTTCGCTGTTCTCCGGTCCGGGCAACAGCATGCGGGAGACCACCAGGTTGATCACCACGAGCACGGTGGTCACCCCGCACAGGTGCCACAGGATGGGCACCCCCGCGCCCGCCATGGCGGCACCGAGCAGTCCTCCGGAGACCGCGGCCAGGCTCCAGACCGCGTGGAAGGTGTTGATGATGCTGCGTCGATAGCGTCGCTGCACTCGTAGGCCGTGCGAATTCTGCGCGGAGTCGGTCCAGGTGTCGGCGACGCCCAGGACGAAGAGGGCACCGGCGAGCATCCACCAGTTCTGCGCGAGCGCGATGAATGGGAGCGCTCCCAAGCTGATCAGGCTCGTACCCACCGCGGTCCGACCACTGCCGAACCAGTGGATGAGCGGACCGGCGAACATCCCGGTGAGGATCGCGCCGAACGGCATCGCCGCGATCGCCAATCCCAGTTCCGCGTTACTCAGCCCCAGCCCGTCCTTGATCACGGGGAGCCAGGGCACCGCGTTGGTGTAGGTGAACCCGTTCACGAAGAACAGGGTCGACACCGCGACCCGGGCACGCCTGGCCTCGGGCGGTGGTGTGGTGGCCGTATCGGTCGGGGTGTTCACGGGCGGCTCCCTAAGCGCTTTCGATGCGGGCCGATGCTATCCAGTCCGGTCATCGGATGAACAGTGTTTTGTCGCGCTCGGTCCCGCCGGGCTTGCCTTTCGGAGCGGAGGTGTTTTACATAGGGAACCCGTGTCCTCACCGAGAGCCCGGAAAGGACCCGCTCGACCCCGCCCTCGCCCCACCCCGCCCCGCCCACACCTCGTCCCCCGCCCAGGCCCATGCACCCAGGCCACGCCACCGCGTCCCGTTCCCGCGTGCGGCATCCCCGCCCACCGTCTCCCTCACCCGGGTAATGCCGTGCCCCACGGTCCCGGCCGGAACCGGAAGACCCGCATGATCAACACGAGCGCGCTGCGAGACAAGCCCACCCTCAACGGCGAGAACGTGTCCCTGGTCCCCCTCGGCCCGGAACACACCGACGCCTACTTCGCCGCGGGACTGGACGAGGAGGTCCGTAGACTCACGGGGTCGCACGGGCACCTGACCTATGAGCAGGCGCGCCTGTGGTGTCACGGTCGCGCCGAAGGGGACGACCGCCTGGACCTGGCGATCACCGAACCCAAGGGCGGTCGTTACCTCGGTGAGCTCTCCATCTACTCGGTGTCCCCGGAGAACGAGACCGCCGGCTATCGCATAGCGCTGTCGGCCATCGAGTTCACCGGTAAGGGGCTGGGCCGGGAGGCCACCCAACTGGTCATGCGCTACGCGTTCGAGGAGATCGGCCTGCACCGGCTCTGGCTCCAGGTGTACGCCTTCAACATGCGGGCCATCGCCGTCTACCGTTCCTGCGGTTTCTACGTCGAGGGTCGTCTGCGCGAATCACTGCTGTGGGAGGGGCGCAGACACGACGCGCTGCTGATGGCGGTGCTGCGTGACGGCTTCCGGCCGGCCTGACACCGGGCGATCGGCGGTTTCTCATCTTCCGGTGAAGGGTGCGGGTTTTGCCCGGACCCGGGGTTGTAATCCGTGTACGGCGGGGTATGCCGGTAGCACTTTGCGAGCGGCGTGATCCACGGACAGCCGGAAGGAGGGGTGTCGGGTCCCATGGCCCCGGCACAGGCGACGACATGAACCCGGTACCCGTATCCCTGCCCTTCACCGACCGGACCGAGGCGGGCCGACGCCTCACCGATCGCGTGCGCCCCTACGCGGTCGAAGACCCGATCGTGCTGGCCCTGCCACGCGGTGGCGTGCCGGTGGGAGCCGAACTCGCGCGCGGTCTCGGCGCGGACTTCGACGTCCTCATGGTGCGCAAGATCGGCCTGCCCGGTCGGCCCGAGACCGGGGTCGGCGCCATCACCGAGGACGGTCACGTCCTCTACGACGACCTCGCCCTGGCACGGATGCGCGTTCCCCGCCAGGCGCTCTCCGACACCGTCACCTCCGAACGCGAGGAGCTCGACCGCCGGCGACGTATCTACCGGGGCGAGCGGTCCCTACCCCGGATCACCGGCCGCGACTGCGTGGTGGTCGATGATGGGGTGGCCACCGGTGGCACCGCCCGTGCCGCGCTGAGGATGGTGCGCCAGGCGGGCCCCTCCAGCCTGGTCCTGGCGGTCCCGGTGGCCTCGCCCGAGGCGCTGGAGACCCTCAAGGGGGAGGCCGACGCGGTGGTGGTGATCGGCGCACCGGACAACTTCCGCGCCGTGGGGGAGTGGTACCGGGACTTCGACCAGCTCTCGGACGACCACGTCACCACGATCCTGACCGAACTGGAACGCTCGCGCCCTCGGCCCGAGGTGGCCCGCGCGGTGCGCATCCGCGCCGGGCAAGTCTACCTCGACGGTGACCTGACCATGCCCACGGCCCTGCGCGGTGTGGTGGTGATGGCCTTCGGCCGTGGACGAGGGGACCCCGAACGACGAGCGATCGCGGCCTCGTTGCAGCGGGCCGGATACGCCACCCTGCTGTTGGATCTGATGACCGGTGACGACGGTGACGACGAGGGGGACACCGAGGTCCTGGGCGAGAGGTTGGGCGCGGCCGTCACCTGGTTGCGCCGGGCCACCGACGCGGCCAGCGAACCCCTGGGCGTCATGGGTTGGGGAGACGCGGCGCCCGCGGCCCTGGTGGCCGCGGCGGAGCTGCCGCAGGACGTGGCGTCGGTCGTGGCGCACGGTGGCCGTGTGGACTTGGCCGAACCGGCGTTGGGCAAGGTGCGCGCGCCCACGCTCGTGCTCTTGGAGAGCGAGGACTCGTTCGTACGTGAGCTGGGGGAGTGGTCGAGGGCCCACCTGGGAGGCTCCTCGGAGCTGGGCGTGGTCTCGGGGACCGACCGCCTCCTCGGCGGGACGCGGCAGTGGCGCGAGGTCGCGGTGCGCACCCTGGAGTGGTTCGACCGGCACCTGTTCCGCCGCGCCGAGTAGGGCGGGGCGGCCGGGCCGAAGAGATTACAGGGGCTCGCTCGAAGGTGCCTTCCGAGTAAGACGTTCGAGTCCGTTCCGTGACCCGGACAGTGGAAAACCCGCGGCGCCCTCGACATGAACGTCGGGGCGCCGCGGGTCATCGGGGCCGGGGCCTTCCGGAAAGAGTTCCGCGTGGGGAATGAAACGCGGACTTAGGCGGCGTTGGCGCGTCGCATACGACGACGGCGCTCAGAGGCGCGCTCGTCCTCGTTCAGACCACCCCAGGTGCCGTACTTCTCCGGACGCGAGATCGCATAGTCCAGGCAGTCGGTCCGAACCGGGCAGGCCGCACAGATCTCCTTGGCCTTGCGCTCACGAATCTCCCGCTCCGGCTGGCGCTCGCCATCCGGGCCGAAGAAGAGCACAAGGTCCTCGCCCCGGCACGCGGCGGCATCCTGCCACCCCCAGCTCGGGCGGGGGCGCAGCGCGGCCTGCCGACGTACCTGAGACATGCTTGAACCACCTCTACTGAAATCACTAGTAAGCTGTCTTAAAAAGCTTCAGTCACCAACAAGTCGGTCACGCGGCGCGAGGCACCCCGCACGACGCAAACGTCGTGCGGTGCAGGTGTTGTTCCCCGGTGTGGCTGAGACCACGAGAAGCACCATCACAGCAGGCGATGCCTGTCGATGAAGGGGTGCTCTCACGCGAACGGCCGCGGAGGCGGTGACAGCCTCCGTCCGAGCCGGTACGTAATCATGCCATCCCCACTCCCGATCGTGCACGGGGGGTGGGGAAATTACTCGTTCAACTGTTACCGAAACCTGATGTCTGACATCAGCTCTGTGGGTATTTGTCCGAGTTTGTCGCAGATCACATGTACGACCGTCTTGCGAAGGACAAGGGACATCGTATGGCGCTATGTCGCCCCTGCCTAGGGGGTCCCCCTGATGCGCCCATCACATTCTGGTCGCTGTAGATCTGCGAGATTGGGTGGGACCGTATGTCATCACCCTCCGCGAGGAGCGACCGAGTGCTCGCCGGCACCCGACGAGGCCCGGTGTGGCGCTCGTGTCCCGCGGCGTCCCCTAAGGGTAGGTCCAGGGATCCAAGGTGGAACAGGGCATGGTGTCCGAGCGTCCCAGACGATAGAAAACAGGATGCGTTCGATCGAATACCCGACGAACGGCACCCACGCCCAGGACAGACTCAAGGAGACGAATCACCGTGGCCCTCTTGCGGCTCATTCTCAACATCATCTGGATCTTCGTCGCCGGGTTCTGGCTGGCGCTCGGTTACGTGTTCGCCGGCGTCATCTGCTGCATCCTCATCGTCACCATCCCGTTCGGGGTCGCGTCCTTCCGTATGGCCAAGTACGCCATTTGGCCGTTCGGCCGTGACCTCGTGCGCCGTCAGGGCGCCGGCGGTGGTTCCACCCTCCTGAACGTCATCTGGCTGATCGTCGCGGGATGGTGGCTGACCATCGGCCACATCGTCACCGCCGCCGGTCTGGCCGTGACCATCATCGGAATCCCCATGGCGTGGGCCTCCATCAAGATGATCCCCGTGGCCCTGGCCCCCTTCGGCAACGAGATCGTCGAGAGCGGGCACGCCCGGGAACCCTGGCAGTTCTGACGGAGTTGTGTCCTTCACAGGGTCGGGGAGAACCCGGACCCTGTACCGTGCATCAACCCCACTGCGACACCCACGCACCATCCGCCTTCCATCCCCCGAACGAGACGAAACGGCATACGGGTGGTCGCCGTCGATGAGCGACCTCGGTGTCACCACCGGAGAATGGAGTCCATGTGCAAGCCCAGCGGCCGGGAGTTTGGGCGCTCCTGAACAAGTGGCTCGTGTCCCGCAGAGCCCGCGCCGAACGCCTCGCCCACCTGGAGGCGCAGGAAGAGGCCCGGGCCGAGGTCGAGGCCAAGGTGGAACAGGAGAAGCGGGTCGCGGCCGAGCAGGATGACGTCGGTGCCGGCGACCTGTTGCGAATGGTCAGTGACGTCGCCTGGCGGATCCTGCTCATCGGCGTCGTGGTGGGCCTGTTCGTCTACGCGGTCATCCACCTGTCGGTGATCACCCTGCCGGTGGTGCTCGCCGTCTTCATCACCGCCCTGCTCATGCCGATGACCAACTGGCTGCGGAGCAAGGGACTGGGGCGGGGATCCTCGACCGCGCTGTCCGTCCTCTCGGCACTGGTCGTGCTCAGCGGCGTGGTCACCATGATCGTCTCTCCCGCGATCCAGGGCTTCGACGGGCTGGTCGCCAGTGTCAGCAGCGCCTTCGTCGAGCTCCAGAAGGTGGAGATCCCCTTCGTCGACCAGGCGTTGTTCACGGAGATGCTGAACAACGCCTGGGCGCAGGTCCAGGGGATGATCACCGACAACACCGACCAGTTGCTCAGTGGCGCCTGGACCGCCGGCACGGCCGTGGTGCAGCTCCTGCTCGGCCTGGTCCTGATCATCGCCATGACCGTGTACTTCGTGCACTCCGGCGACAAGCTCATGGACTGGGTCGTCACCCTGCTGCCGCCCAAGTCCCGCCCCGGCCTGCGCCACGCCAGTGGCGTCGCCTACGGGGTGATGGGCCGCTATGTGCGGGGTGTGGCGATGGTCGGTGTCATCGACGCCGTCGGCATCGGCATCTTCCTGTTCATCTTCCTGGACGTGAACCTGGCCATCCCGCTGATCGTGCTGACGTTCATCGGCGCGTTCCTGCCGGTCATCGGCGCCTTCCTCACCGGTCTACTGGCGGCCATGGTCGCCCTGGTCGCCGAAGGCCCGGTCATCGCGCTGATCATCGTGATCGCGGTCGTCGTGGTCCAACAGGCCGAGAGCAGCTTCTTCGCTCCCCGGATCTACGGACAGGCCCTGGAGCTGCCCTCGCCGGTCGTGCTGATCGCGATCACCGCGGGTGGCATCCTCGGCGGCATCCCCGGCATGTTCCTGGCGACCCCGATCGCCGCCGTCCTGGCGGCGCTGCTGCGCAACCGTCCTCCGGTCAGCACCGAGAACAACTCGGGTGGGCAAGAGGAGTCCGGCCCGGTGACCGCGGACAAGGACAAAGCGGTCGTGGTGGTGGCCCAGGGCCAGGAGACGACCGAACCGGTCAAAGGGACCAAGGACAAGACCGTCAAGGACAGGGCGGACAAGGACAGGGAACAGGGATGACGACCTGATGTGAGCCCGCGCCCGCGGCGCGGGGAATGGCCACGCCCCCGAACCCGTTGTGAGGGTCGGGGGCGTGGCCGTGCACGCTCCGGCCCCCGTGCTCCGGGGGCTCCGGGAAAAACCCTTCACCGACCCCCTCACCCGTGCCGTTAGGCTGGGTCGGTCCGCCGGGGCGCTCCCGCCCACCCGACCCCACCCGCCGGCCCCACGAACAAGGGCTTGGCCGCGCGCGGTCCAGGGCAGCCACCGACCGTCACACCACCTTGAGGAAGCTCCACCCATGCTGATCGCCACCGACCTCGAAATGCGCGTCGGAGCCCGCCTCCTTCTGGAGCCGACGACCTTCCAGGTCGCCGCGGGCGACCGGATCGGTCTGGTCGGCCGCAACGGTGCGGGCAAGACCACCATGACCAAGGTCCTGGCGGGTGAGGGGCTGCCCACCGGTGGGACGGTCACCTCGTCCGGCACCATCGGTTACCTGCCCCAGGATCCCCGTACCGGAGACCTGGACGTCATCGCCAAGGACCGTGTGCTGTCCGCCCGCGGGATCGACGAGGCGCTGCACGGGCTGCGCGAGGCCGAGAAGAAGATGGCCAGCGACCACGAGAAGACCCGCAACAAGGGCGTGCGCCAGTACGCGAGGTGGGAGGAACGCCTCCACGTGCTGGGCGGGTACGCCGCGGACTCCGAGGCCTCGGCTATCGCCTCCAGTCTGGGCCTGCCGGACAAGGTCCTCGGCCAGCCGCTGCACACCCTCTCCGGTGGCCAGCGACGCCGCATCGAACTGGCCCGCATCCTGTTCAGCGGTGCCGACACGCTGCTGCTGGACGAGCCCACCAACCATCTGGACGCCGACTCCATCGTCTGGTTGCGCGACTTCCTCAAGTCTCACCGGGGCGGGCTCATCGTGATCAGTCACGATGTCGAACTGGTCGAGCACGTGGTCAACAAGGTCTTCTACCTGGACGCCAACCGCAGCGTCATGGACATCTACAACATGGGCTGGAAGCAGTACCAGGTCCAGCGCGAGGACGACGAGCGTCGACGCCGCAGCGAGTTGGCCAACGCGGAGAAGAAGGCCGACACCCTGCGCAAGCAGGCCGAGCGTTTCCGCTACAAGGCCACCAAGGCCCGCGCGGCCCAGCAGATGCTCAACCGCGCCGACAAGATCGTGGACGGGGTGCAGGGGGTTCGCAAGGCCGACAAGGTCGCCAAGCTGCGTTTCCCGGACCCGGCCCCCTGCGGTCGCACCCCGCTCATGGCCGAGGGACTGTCCAAGTCCTACGGTTCGCTGGAGATCTTCACCGGGGTGGACCTGGCCATCGACAAGGGCAGCCGGGTGGTCATCCTGGGGCTCAACGGAGCGGGCAAGACGACCCTGCTGCGCCTTTTGGGCGGGGTCGAGGAGGCCGACACCGGTCGGGTCGTTCCGGGCCACGGTCTCAAACTCGGGTACTACGCCCAGGAACACGAGACCCTGGACGTGGGCCGCAGCGTTCTGGAGAACATGATGAGCGCCGCCCCGGACCTGCCCGAGGTGGAGGCGCGCAAGACCCTGGGATCGTTCCTGTTCACCGGCGACGACGTCGAGAAGCCCGCCGGTGTGCTCTCCGGTGGTGAGAAGACCCGGTTGGCCCTGGCCACACTGGTGGTCTCCAGCGCCAACGTGCTGCTGCTCGACGAGCCCACGAACAACCTGGACCCGGCCAGCCGCGAGGAGATCCTCTCGGCGCTGCGCAACTACAAGGGCGCGATCGTCCTGGTGACACACGACGAGGGCGCCGTCTCCGCCCTTCAACCCGAGCGGGTCATCATGCTCCCGGACGGGGTCGAGGACATGTGGAACGCCGACTTCGAGGACCTCATCGCCCTGGCCTGAGTCGGCCCGTGGGAACACGGTGAGGGAAGGGGTGGACGCCCAGAAGGCTGGGAGGTTCACCCCTCCTCTTTTTCGGACAGGGTTTGTGTGTCTCCGAAACCCCGGTCACTCGGTGTGTCCACCGTCGGTTGTGGCGGTCCGGGACGCCCATGCCTGATCATGGCTGTGGTTCCGGCACCCACGGTGCCGGAGTGTCTTGAACGGGAGAGAACTGTGAGTGACGAGTTGAGGAAGGGCGCCCGGGTCTCGGGTGCAGGTCGCGCGGAGCTGGCCGCCGATCTCAAGCGCCGCTACGACGAGGGGGAGAGCATTCGTGGTCTGGCCGCGGCCACGGGCCGTTCCTACGGTTTCGTGCACCGTCTGTTGGGCGAGGCCGGCGTGGAGCTGCGCGGGCGTGGTGGGGCGACACGCAAGGCGTGACGGTCGGTGTCGTCGCCGGGGTTACCCGCGAGTAGGGTCGGGGGTGTCACACCGATCCGACGGAGGAACACATGTCCCAGGCCCAGCAGGAGACCGGCGCGCGGCAGGCGCCCACCGAGGAGGAGCTGACCCGCGCGGGACTGCGGCTGTCGGTGGAGGGCGCGGTCGCCCGCATCACCATCGCCCGCCCCGAGCGCCGCAACGCGATGACCGGTCGCACCTGGACGACCATGGCCCACATCGGCCAGACGCTCCCCGGGGATGTCCGAATCGTCGTCATCTCCGGGGAGGGCGACATCTTCTCCGCGGGCATCGACCTCAACATGTTCACCCCCGAAGGGGTGGACGGGGAGCGCTCGATCATCGACGGGCTGGCCGAGGGGACCACGGACGACGCCGAGCTGGACGCCTACATCGCCGAACTCCAGGAGGGCTTCCGCTGGTTGCGCCGTCCCGACCTGGTCACCATCGCCGCCGTGCGCGGACACGCGATCGGCGCCGGGTTCCAGCTGGCCCTCTCGTGTGACCTGCGCATCCTCGCCGACGACGCCAAGTTCTGTATGAAGGAACCCGCCCTGGGCTTGGTGCCGGACCTCACCGGCACCAAGCCCCTGGTGGACATCGTCGGCGTCCATCGCGCCGTCGAGATCTGCCTGACCGCCCGCAAGGTCGGTGCCGAGGAATCTCGCGAGATCGGTCTCGCGACCCTGGTCGTGGGCGTCGACGAACTCGACGGTGCCGTTGACGACGCCATCGCCGGGCTCCTCGCGGTCAACGCCGACGCCGCCGTCGCGACCAAGGCGCTCCTGTGGCAGGCCGCGGACAACACCCTGGAAGAACAGTGCGCCGCCGAGCGCAAGGCCCAGGCCGGTCGCCTCACGGCCATGGCCAAGGCCATGGCCGCCGGTTCCTGATCCCGGAGCACGGCCGATGGTGATCGGGGCGGGCGGGGAGACCGGTATCACCGGGGAAATGCCCCCGTCCCGTCCCCGCTCAGAGATGATCTCTAGTACGCTGCTGCAAGCGGTCGTTCAATGCCGCGCGCATAAGAGCGCGCCGGGCCGCCAAGACGCGGAGAGCGTGTCGACCCGGTCGACGTCACTCTTGACCCGAAGAGCACACGAACCCCACACGAGACGGGGTCGCTTCCGCGTGTGATCAGGCGCGTTTGTGTGATTTCTTCGCTGGGTCCGCTGTGACCGTGTGAAGCCTTCCTCGAAACGCCGCCAAACGATGAGGAAGGTACACGTCACTTGACGACGGACACTGCCGTAATGCCTGCCTTCGACAGCCTTGGCCTGCCCAAGGACATCGTCGAGGAGCTGGCCAAGAACGGTGTGACCACCCCGTTCCCGATCCAGGCCGCCACCATTCCCGACGCCATCGAGGGCCGCGACGTCCTCGGTTGTGGCCGCACCGGATCGGGCAAGACCCTGGCCTTCGGCCTGCCGGTCCTGATGCGCTGCTCCGAGCGCCGCGCCGCCGCCAACCGCCCCCGGGCCCTGATCCTGGTGCCCACCCGTGAGCTCGCCCACCAGGTGCGCGACTCCCTTCGCGGCTACGCCCGCGTCGTGGGCGTGCGCGTGGGCGACGTGGTCGGTGGCAGCTCCTACACCCGCCAGATCAACGAACTGCGCCGCGGCGTCGACGTCCTCGTCGCCACCCCCGGCCGCCTGACCGACCTGATCGAACAGGGCGCCTGCGACCTGGGCGACGTCGAGGTCTCGGTGCTGGACGAGGCTGACCAGATGTGCGACATGGGCTTCATGCCGCAGGTCAGCGAGCTCCTGGACCAGGTCAAGCCGGACGGGCAGACGCTGCTGTTCTCGGCCACCCTGGACGGTGACGTCGACAAGCTCGTGCGCCGGTACATGAGCGACCCGCGCACCCACTCGGTCGACCCGCCCGTCTCCCAGGTCACCACCATGGAGCACCACCTGCTCAAGGTGCTGCCCCGCGACAAGAACAAGATCGTCACCCAGATCGCCGCGCGCGATGGCCGCACCATCATGTTCGTGCGCAGCAAGTACCGCGCCGACACCATCAGCGAGCAGCTGATCGAGGCCGGCGTGCCCTGCGCCTCCCTGCACGGTGGCAAGACCCAGAGCGTGCGTACCCGCACCCTGGCCAAGTTCCGTGAGGGCAAGATCCAGGCCCTGGTCGCCACCGACGTCGCCGCTCGCGGTATCCACGTCGACGGCATCGACATGGTCGTCAACATCGACCTGCCCACCGGCCACAAGGACTACCTGCACCGCGGCGGCCGTACCGCCCGCGCCGGTTCCTCCGGCCTGGTGGTCTCCCTGGTGGCGCCCAACCAGCGTCGTATGGCCCGCCGCCTGCTCAGCGACGCCGGCGTCGAGGCCAAGCAGCACCTGGTCAACCCCGGAGACGAGTTGCTCTCCGAGGTGACCGGCGCCAAGGAGCCTTCCTGGGAGCCGTGGATCGAGCCGCCGGAGCCCGTTCGCGAGCGTCGCGGCCGTGGCGGCCCCCGTCGCGGTGGCGGCTACCGCGGTAACGGTGGTGGCTACCGAGGCGGTTACCGTGGTGACCGTTCCGAGGGTGGTTACCGTGGCGGCGGTCGTAACGACCGTGATGGCGGTTACCGCGGCGACCGTCCCGAGGGCGGCGGCTACCGTGGCGGCGGTCGTAACGACCGTGATGGCGGTTACCGCGGTGAGCGTTCCGAGGGTGGTTACCGTGGCGGTGGCCGTAACGACCGTGAGGGCGGCTACCGCGGAGACCGCCCCGAAGGCGGCGGTTACCGTGGTGACCGTCCCGAGGGTGGCGGCTACCGTGGCGGCGGCGAGCGTCGGGGCGGCTACGGCGGCGACCGTCGCGGTGGCGGTGGCCCCCGTGGCGGCTTCCGTGGCGACCGTCGCGGTGGCGGCGGCCCCCGCCGTGGTGAGCGCTTCGACTCCGCTCCCCAGCGTTAGGGACTGAACTGAGGAGGGGCCCGGACCGGCACACGCCGGCCCGGGCCCTTCGTCATGGTCCGGAACATGGGTGTTTACGGTCCTTTACCACCTCTTCGCGTGTCCCGGAGAAGCCGCGATCACCCGGAGGAGCACAGTGGGCGGGAAACCCCGAAGTCGCACTCGGGACCACCACGCCCACCTGAAGGGGAACGCGTGACCGTCCTCAACAACGCTCTCGTCGCCCTCAACGACGCCTTCTGGACCTTCTTCGTCATCCCGCTGCTGGTCATCCTGGCCGTCTACTTCACGGTGCGCTCGGGGTTCGTCCAGGTCCGGCTGCTACCCGAGATGTTCCGCGTCATACGCAGCAGCCCCGGGACCGCTCCGGACGGCGGTAGGGAGATCTCCTCCTTCCAGGCCTTCGCGCTCTCCGCGGCCTCCCGCGTGGGTACCGGCAACATCGTCGGCGTCACCCTGGCGATCATGCTGGGCGGGCCCGGAGCCGTGTTCTGGATGTGGCTGATGGCCGGCGTCCTCGGCGCCGCCTCCTTCGTGGAGTCCACCCTCGCCCAGCTGTACAAGGTGCGTACCGGAACCGGATTCCGTGGTGGCCCCGCCTACTACATGCTTCACGGGTTGAACCGACGGTGGATGGGCGCGCTCTTCGCCGTCATCATCACCGTGACGTTCAGCCTCGTCTTCAACTCCGTGCAGTCCAACAGCATCTCCGGGGCGATCGGCACCTCGGTGGGCGCCCTCGGCGGGGGCGGAGGGTGGATCCTGAACGTGGCCGTGGGTCTGGTCCTGGTCGCCATCACCGCCGCGGTCATCTTCGGTGGTGTGCGCCGGATCGCCACCGTCGCCCAGGCCCTCGTCCCGCTGATGGCGATCCTCTACATCCTGCTCGGCGTCGCCGTGGTGATCATCAACATCCAGGCCGTCCCGGACGTCTTCGGCGCCATCTTCGGCCACGCCTTCGGCCTGCGCGAGGTCGCTGCGGGTGGCGTGGGCACCGCCATCCTGTGGGGGATGCGGCGGGGAATGTTCTCCAACGAGGCGGGTCTGGGGTCGGCGCCCAACGCCGGTGCGGCCGCGTCGGTGTCCCATCCGGCCAAGCAGGGCCTGGTCCAGACCCTGGGCGTGTACTTCGACACCTGGTTGATCTGCTCGGTGACCGCGTTCATCGTGCTGCTGTACGGGACCGAGTTCAACCCCGACATCCCGCCCATCGAGGTGGCCCAGACCGCTCTGGAGAGTTCGCTGGGCGGCTGGTCCGTCCACGCGCTCACCATCATCATGTTCCTGCTGGCGTGGACGTCGGTCCTGGGCAACTACTACTACGGCGAGTCCAACCTGCAGTTCCTGGACGCCGAACCCAACCACATGACCTACTTCCGTTCGGCGGTCCTGGTCGCGATCTTCCTCGGTTCCGTCGCCCCGCTGACCGTCATCTGGACCCTCGCCGACATCTCCATGGGTGTCATGGCCACGGTCAACCTGTTGGCCATCGCCCCGTTGTCCACCGTCGCCTTCCGGCTGCTCGCCGACTACAGCCGACAGCTGCGATACGGCCTGGACCCACAGTTCTCCCTGGCCAAGATGCCGGACCTGCAGAACGTCACCGCGTGGGGTCCGGTGTCGGGGGAGTCGGTGGACCGGCGCGAGCCCGGCGAGGAGGGCGACGAACGGGCGGCCGGAGACCAGGGATCCGAGGGCGGCGACGGGCCCCCCGAGGAAGACGAGGACCCCGGCCGTGAGGACGACCGGGGCCCGGAGACGAAGGACTGATCATGCGCCGGGGGCGGGTTCACCGCCCTTGGGCACGGCGGCCAGGTCGGTGCCCCGGGTCTCCCTGGACCACACCACCGCCACCACGGTGACGACACCGACCGCCGCCACGTACACCGAGATCGGCAGGCTGGAACCGAAGGTCGCCAGCAGCGCCGTCGCGATCAGTGGGGCCAGACCACCGGCCACGATCGACGCCAACTGGTAGCCGATGGAGGCACCCGAGTACCGCACCCGGGTGCTGAACAACTCCGAGAAGAACGCCGCCTGCGGACCGTACATCGCGCCGTGCAGGATCAACCCGACGGTCGCGGCCAGGGTCACGGAGCCGAACGTGCCCTGGTCGATGAGCGGGAAGAAGGCGAACGACCACAGGGAGACCCCCACCGCCCCGACCGCGATGACCGGCCGCCGTCCCACCACGTCGGACAGCGCGCCCCACGCCGGGATGGTCACCAGGTGCACCGCGGAGGCGATCAGCACCGCGTTCAGCACGGCCTCGTTGGACAGGCCCGCCTGCTGGGTGGCGTAGACGAGGATGAACGCCGTGACCACGTAGTAGGAGACGTTCTCGGCCAGCCGCACGCCCATGGCCACGAGGGTCTCGCGCCAGTGATGGCGCAGCACGTCGAGAATCGGGGCGCGCTCGGTGCCCTTGGACTCGCCCACCTTGCGCGAGGCGTCCTTGAACACCTCCGACTCGGTGACCGCGAGCCGGATCCACAGACCGATGAACACCAGGATCCCGGACAGCAGGAACGGGATGCGCCAACCCCAGTCGAGGAAGGTCTCGTCGGCCATCACCACGGCCAGCACCGCGAGGACGGCGGTGGCCAACAGATTGCCGCAGGGCACCCCGGCCTGGGGCCAGGACGCCCAGAAACCGCGGTTGCGCGGCTTACCGTGTTCGGCGACGAGCAGGACCGCGCCACCCCACTCACCGCCCAGGGCGAACCCCTGGATGACGCGTAGCAGGGTGAGCAGCAGGGGAGCGCCCACCCCGATCGCCGCGTAGGTGGGCAACAATCCGATCGCGAAGGTGGCGCCGCCCATCATCAACAGACTCAGCACCAGGAGCTGTTTGCGACCGATCCGGTCGCCGTAGTGTCCGAAGACCACACCGCCCAGGGGCCGGGCCACGAACCCGACGGCGTAGGTGCTGAAGGCCAGCATGGTGCCGACCAGGGGATCGGAGTCGGGGAAGAAGACCACGTTGAAGACCAACGCGGCGGCGGCCCCGTACAGGAAGAAGTCGTACCACTCGATCGTGGTGCCGATGAGGCTGGCGGTGACGACCTTGTGGAAGGGGGTTTTCGGAGCACTTCCGTCCGCGGGGGACGGCGTCGTTCTCGGTTCCATGGGCGCCAACGATAGAGACCTGGATCACATTCTGACCATGGGGGTGGAACCCATACGTGCGTTCTCGCTCATGTGGTCTTCGCCCGGGAACGTCCATCCACAGGTTCGCCGTTGCTCGCGCGAACGAAAACGGTTTTCGGTTACCATTCGGGTAGTTCCCAACCGAACCTCACGGAGTACACCCGTGTCCGAACGGACCACACACGACTCCGCCCCGTCCTCCTCTCTCGGCGACTCCCTCGCCGGCGGCTGGGACGACCGCGGAGACGAACTGCCCCCCGCCGACTGGGGAAGGCGGCCCGGAGCACGCAGGACCGGCACGGTCTGGCTCTTCGCCCTGATCATCACCGCGATGGCCTTCGGCCACGCGTGGCTCTCCGACGACCTGACCGGCCAGGCCTTCCTGGCCTGGGCCACCATCTTCACGGCCATCAGCTTCCAGGCCATGCCCTTCCTGGTCTTCGGAGTGGCCCTGTCCGCCGCCCTTGTCGCCTTCGTGCCGACCTCGGTCTACCGGCGGTTCATCCCGAGCAAGGCGGGCCACGCCGTCCCCGTGGCGGGTGTCTCAGGCGCCTTGCTGCCAGGGTGCGAGTGCGCGTCCGTGCCCATCGCCGGCAGCCTGATCAAACGGGGGGTGGCGCCTGCGGCGGCGTTGACCTTCCTGCTCGCGGCGCCCTCCATCAACCCGATCGTCATGATCGCCACCGCGGTGGCCTTCGCCGGACAGCCGGAGATGGTACTCGCCCGCTTCACGGCTTCCCTGCTGGCGTCGGTGGTCATCGGTTGGATCTGGGTGAGGTTCGGTCGTACCGATTGGCTGCGTCTTCCCGCGCAGTCCCATGACCCGGGTGCTTCCAAGTGGCGGGTCTTTCGCGAGTCGATGCTGCACGACATCATGCACGCCGGCGGATACCTGGTGGTGGGCGCCCTCGCGGCCGCCACGCTCAACGTGATGGTGCCTCGCGAATGGCTGCTGACGGTGGCCGAGGCACCCATCGTCTCGGTGCTGGTGCTCGCCGCGCTGGCCATCCTGTTGTCCATCTGTTCGGAGGCCGACGCCTTCGTCGCGGTCAGCCTCACCGACTTCTCGCCCACCGCCAAGCTCGCGTTCATGGTCATCGGCCCCATCGTCGACCTGAAGCTCATCGCGATGCAGGCGGGAGTGTTCGGCTGGCGCTTCGTCGCCCGCTTCGCCCCCCTGTGCCTGGTGGTCGGTCTCCTCAGTACGTTCCTGATCGGAGCCTTGATCCTGTGAACCGCATCGCGCAGGGACTCACCCTCGTCCTGCTCGGCGCCGCCGCGCTGACCAGCACCGTGCCCACCGACCTGTACCTGAACTGGGTCAAGGCGGGCTTCGGGCCCTTCCTGATCGCCGCCGGGATCGTCATGGTCGGGCTCGGCGTCCTGGTCATCGTGGCCGAGGTCCGCGGGGAGAGGGACGACTCGGACGAAGAGGAGACCACCCCCGCCACGGCCGAGGCGAACACGTCGGGACAGGGCGACGATCACGGCCACGACCACTCTCGCGCCCCCTGGGTGGCCTGGCTGCTCCTGCTCCCGGTGCTGGCGGTATTCGTGGTCGCCCCGCCGGCCCTGGGTTCGTACACGGTGGAGAGCACGAGTGGTTCGGCGGGTCCACCACCCCGGGATGAGGGTGGGAACTCCAAGTTCAACGACGCCCTCTCCGAGGCGGCGCCGGGGGAGACGGTCCGACTCGATATCCAGGCGTTCGTGATGCGGGCCTGGATCGACGAGGAACGCGAGATGGCCGACCGCGAGATCGAACTGACCGGGTTCGCCGTTCCCAACGAAGAGGGCGAGGGCTGGTACCTGGCCCGACTCCAAATGGCCTGCTGCGCGGCGGACGCCGTGGTCAACAAGGTCCTCATCACCGATCGGCCGGCGCCCGAGGCGGACAGCTGGTGGACGGTCCAGGGCACCTGGGTGGAGCCCGAGGGAGACCTGTACGACGTCTCCGAGCACGAGTTCGCCACCGAGGGGATGGAAGAGGTCACCAACCCGCCCGATCCCTACGAGTAGGGGCCGGGACTCTCGGCCCGTTGGGGCGTCGCTCCCGCCACACCGTCGCCAGTTCTCGGTTTTGGGATGACACTGGGTGACAATGAGTGCGTGTCAGAACCCCAGGAACGGCAACGGAAAAGATGGGGATGGCCCCGCCCCCGTTCCATCCGAGCCCGGGTGACGGTTTGGGCCACGACCATACTGACCCTGGTCGTACTGGTCATCTCCGTGGGTTCCTTCCTGTTCCTCCGGGAAGTGGTACAGAACCAGTTGAGCGATCGGGCTGCGGAGGCGGCACGTGCCGTCGTCGAGCACATCATGATGGACCGCTACGACTCCTCCATCCCCGCCACCGAACCGATCCTGCGGTTGCAGATCGTTGACCGGGAGACCTTTGAGGTCCTCGCCTCCAGCGCCGCGGTGAGGGGCCTGCCGGCCCTGACCGAACGGGCGCCGGCCGAACACGACTTCCGCATGGACACGGTCGTCTGTGATGAGGCGGCGGGGATCGAACCCGACGACTGCTTCCAGGTGGTGGGCTACACCGTCACCGACTCCGCCTATGGTGACGTGATCGTGCTCGCCGCTACCCGCACCCCCCAGGTGCTCATGCGGCACACGCTCGAATCCGCCCTGACCGGTATGGCGGTCGTCCTGCTCGTCGGCACCGCCCTGATCCTCTGGTACGGGGTGGGACGGGCGATGCGCCCGGTGGAGATGATCAGCGCCGAGATGGACCGGATCTCGGTCAGCGACCTGCACCGCAGGCTCCCCGTCCCCCGCAGCGACGACGAGATCGCCCACCTGGCCCGCACCGCCAACTCCACCCTCGGCCGGCTGGAGGAGGCGATGGTCCGGCAGAGGCGCTTCGTCTCCGACGCCTCCCACGAACTGCGCAATCCCATAGCCGGTATGCGGACCAAACTGGAGGTCGAACTTTCCGATCCCGAACCCGACCAGCGCGCCCGCGAACGCCTGCTCAACGGTCTGCTCTCCGACACCGAACGGTTGGAGAACATCGTCTCCGACCTGCTGGAACTGGCCCGGATGGACACCGACGTGGCCATGATCCGCGAACGTATCGAACTGGGCTCCCTTGTGCGGGAGGAGTTCACCGACCCGCGCCGACACACGCAGGTGCGCGTGCACGCAGCCGAACCCGTCCACGTCGTGGTCAACCGAATGCGCCTGGTGCGGGTGTTGACCAACCTCGTCGCCAACGCCGAGCGCCACGCCCACAGCCGTATCGACATCATCGTCGGACAAGGCAAAGGGGCCGCGGTCCTGGAGGTACACGACGACGGCGCGGGGATCCCGGTCAAGGACCGCGAACGCGTCTTCGAACGCTTCTCCCGACTGCCCGACTCCAAGGAGCTCGACCCGGGTGGCAGCGGCCTCGGGCTGGCCATCTCCCGGGAGATCGTGCACGCCTACGGCGGCACACTCGTGGCAGGCCACAGCGACCTGCTCGGCGGTGCCCTGTTCACTCTGCGCCTCCCCGAAGAACTGGACGACGAGGACGAGTCGGAGCAGCGCACATGAGCGTCGACGCCCCGGCCACGGGCGCGACCGGAACAACGACCCGGGGGCCGCAGGAGGACCCGAAGGCCGAACGTGAGCCGGGGGCCGCCGGCGGGGGAGGCGGAGTCGACCCCCTCACCCGCCCCTCCGGGGGAGGGGCCCACCGCCCCAACTACTTCGTCGTCGGGTTCGTCGGCGCACTCGGAGTCCTCAGCGCCTGGCTGCTGGTGGAGGCCCTGACCGGGGCCCGAGCGGTGTTCGTCTACATCCTGGTGGCGCTCTTCCTCGCGGTCGGCCTGAACCCGGTCATCGAACTACTGCGCCGCGGGCTGCGGATGCCCCGCTGGGCGGCGATCGTCACCGTGTGCCTGGCCCTGCTGGCCTTCGTGGCGGTGTTCACGTGGGCCATCGTGCCACCGTTGACCGAGCAGGTGAGCGGTTTCGTCTCCGCGCTGCCCGGCGCCATCGACCATCTGCGGAACACGGCGTTCTTCCACGAGGTGGATCACCGCTACAACGTGTTGGAACGCCTGGAGGGGGTCGTCACCGGCGGCGACTTCGGACAGCGGATCTTCGGTGGCCTGGTCGGGGTGGGCCAGGTGGTGTTCAACTGGTTGTTCGCCCTCTCCACGGTGTTCGTCCTGACCCTGTTCTTCATGGCCTCGTTGCCCGGCATGATGGACGTCTCCTACCGGTTCGTGCCGCGTTCGCGCCGCGACGGGGTCCGTGAGATCGGTGACGAGATCGTTCGACGCATCGGTGCGTTCATCGCCGGACAGTTGGTGGTGGCGGCCTTCGGCGGGGTCGTGGCGTTCTTCTTCCTGTGGGCGATCGGTTCGGCCTACGCGCTCACCCTGGCCCTGGTGGTCGCCGTCACCGCGTTGATCCCTTTGGTGGGTACCAGCATCGGTGCGCTCGCGGCCGCCCTGGCGGTGGGGGTGGGCGACCTCTGGCTGGGACTGGCCACCCTCGTCTTCTTCCTCGCCTACCAACAGATCGAGAGCTACGTGATCTCTCCCCGGGTGATGCGGCACGCCGTGGACGTGGCTCCGACGGCCAACATCACCGCCGCCTTGGTCGGCGGCGCGCTGCTCGGTCTGGTCGGGGCGCTGTTGGCCATCCCCACCGTGGCAGCGCTCACCCTGGTGCTGAAGAAGGTGGTCTTCCCCCGTCTGGAGCGGCGCTGACCCGGAGTGGCGGAAGGGGAGGAGGGCGCGGGCCCGATGCGACCCACGCCCTCCTTCGCCTTGTGCCTTCCGGGTGTGCCCGGAGCGGGCCCCGCTAGTGGTCGCCGTCGTGCAGGGCGACCTCGTCGGGGTCGGGCCGGTCCAGTTCGAAGGGGAGGATCTCCCCGCCATCGCTGTCGGTGACCCGCGGTTCCTGCAGGATCTCCGGTTCCTCACCGGCGTGGTTCTGGGCGACCATGACGCCGGAGTAACCGCTGTGGTCGTCCTCGGTGGCGACGAACGGCACCAGCCCCGGGCCCTCCCACTCCTGGGAGTTGAGCGTCTGGATCAGGGTCTCCCGGTCCAGGTCGGGGCCGACCTCCATGAGCAGCTGGGCCATCAGCGTGGCCTGCACCATGCCGTACATCGTGGTGTCGGTGAAGGGCGCGCCCTCGTTGTACTCATCGTGGATCTCACGGAAGAACGCGGTCCACGGGTCTTCGGTCTGGCCGGCCATCGGGAGGAAGGAGGTGATGATCAGCCCGTCGGTGAAGGCCTCCGGCGGCACGTCCTCCGCGGGTGTTCCCTCGGCGTACCGCGTGATCAGTTCGGTGACGACCTCGACGTCACCACCGAAACTGGGGGCCACCCACTGCGGCTCGTAGCCGACGGATTGGGCTTGGAGGATGGCCAGACCGAGGAAGGCCGGAATGCAGTAGCAGACGGCGACATCGGCCTCGGCGTCCTTCAGGGCCTCGATCTGACCGTCGAGTTCGGCGACGCCGGGGTCGTAGTCCTCCCAGGCGACGATGTCGTCGATGAGGTACTGCTCGATGCCCGCGTGCGAGGAGGGGCCGACGTCGTCGTTCTGGTAGAGCAGACCGACGCTGTCGTCGGGGAAGTTCTCCGAGATGTAGGCGCCCTGGATCTTCGCCTCCTTGGAGTAGTCCACCTGGAAGCCGTAGCTGTAGGGGTACTGCTCGGGTGAGTCCCAGGCCAGTGCTCCGGAGGAGACGAAGAGGTCGGGGACTCCCTCGGCGTTGAGGTCGTCGATCACCGCTTCGTGGGTGGGCGTGCCCAACCCACCGAGCATGGCGAAGATCTCCTGCTCGTCGATGAGGTCGCGCGTGACGTCCATGGTCTGCGCGGGGTCGAAGACGTCGTCCTCGACGCGGTAGTCGATCTGGCGGCCGTGGATGCCACCGTTGTCGTTGATGTAGTCGAAGACGGCCCTCGTGCCGGTCGAGACGTGTACGAAACCCGGTGACGCGGCACCGGTGAGAGGTTGATGGGTTCCGATGACGACGCTGTCGTCGGTGACCCCCGTGGTGAGCTCGCTCGCGGCGGACTCTTCCTCACTCGACCCGGAGCCGCCGCACGAGGTCGCGAGAATCGCCACGGTGAGTGTCGAAGCGATGATTCTCAGTGTTCGCATGTGGTCTTCCTGAACTTCGGTGGTGCCTGCGCAGCGGGAGGCTTTTCGGCCTGTGGGGGAAGACGGCTTCGTAGCTCGGGAGAAGGCTCTGGGGGCGGACTCCTACTCATCAGTACGTTACCGACTGGTAAACATCATACGAACGGGGTCGAGTGCTGCGACCGCTGGTAACACATAGTCGGCCGGTCCCAGGTCACAGGCGCGCGAATGGGCCGGAGGCCCGACCGGGGGTCTCCGGCGTTAAAGGTGGCGCGGGTCGGCGCACCTTTGTCGAGAAACTCTTATGGGGTAACGGTTTCGTGGTGCGCAAGGGTGTTTCGCGTGGAAAGTCCGATCATGGGATCAATGTGCGGATCGAAGTCGGTGATTCTTCCCGATCGGCTCAGACCTTTTCGGCGCTCTGGTCGATGATCTCCCGCGCCACGCGCGCGATCCGGTCCGCCACCTGGCTCACCGGGCCGTCGCGGCGCCAGACCAGAAGGTGCCGAAGCTGTATCGGGGCCCCCGCCAACTGACGGACCACCACACCCCGGCCGGTGTCGAAGTCGGACTGGCAGGGTGCCACCGCCCGGCGGTCGGCGATCAGGTCGCGGATCTCCGACCGATCGTGCAGTCGGTAGGGCACCTCGGGGCTGAACCCCGCCTGTTGGCAGGCGACGTAGAAGCACTCGGGCCAACCGGTTCCGTCGGGGGGAGTGAGCGCCCAGGAGTTGTCCGCCAGGTCCTCCAGGTGGATGGACGGTTTTTCGGCCAGCGGGTGGTCCACCCACAGTGCCACGTGCAACGGATCCACCGCGAGCATCGCCCACGCCAGCGGCCCGTCCGTGGTCAGGTCGCGGTCCACGTAGTCGATGGTGGTTCCCAGGTCGAGTCGGCCGGCCCGGACCAGGTCGGTGACCAACTTGGGGGAGTACTCGGTGCGTACGTGTACCGGGACCCCGGGGAAGACCTCCGAGAGTCGTCCGGACAGCTCCACGGTGAGTTGGCCGACCCCGCCGATGCGCAGCGCGGTGGGGAAGGCTCCGCGCGCGCTGATGTCGTGCATCAGGTCGTCCATGGACAACAGCACGGCACGTGCTCGGACCAGGACGAACTCGCCCAACTCGGTCGGGCGCACCCCCGAGCGGCCACGGTGGAACAACGCCCCGCCGACCTCGCGTTCGATGCGTTGCAACTGGGTGGTGAGCGCGGGTTGCGAGGTGGACAGTGCCGCTGCCGCCTTGGTGACGCTGCCGGTGTCGGCGAGGAGACAGACGGTGCGAAGGTGGCGGAGTTCGAGGTCCATGCGTGGAATCTAAGCCGCATGACCCCTCCGTGTACAGGCGGCCGAACCCGAAGGCTCGTGGTGGGCGTCGTGTTCAGGGCGAACGTCTCGGAGGCCGTTCACCGTCCAACCCCGGGGTGCCCAAAGTGCGGGGCTTTGGGATAAGGTGCCCAGCGTCACCATATAGTTGGACGACCTACTAAATCGCGGTCCGCGAAGTGGGTCCCACGCGCACCAGGGCGCGTAACCGTGGGAGAGTTCATGGCGGTCGAACGCACGCTGCACACACCCGAGGCCGAACAGCTCCTTGAGCTGACCCGGGAGATCGTGGACAAGGAGATCGTCCCGCGTGCGGCCGAGGACGAGGAGAACTCCGTCTTCCCCCGCGATGCCTTCACCACCCTGGGCCGCGCCGGTCTGCTGGGGCTGCCCTACCCCGACGAGTACGGCGGCGGGGGACAGCCCTACGAGGTCTACCTCCAGGTGGTGGAGGAGATCTCTCGCGGTTGGCTCGCCCTGGGCCTGGGCGTCAGCGTCCACACCCTGTCCTGCTACCCGTTGGCCGCCTACGGGGCCGAGGACCAGAAGGCCGCGCTCCTGCCGGACATGCTCGGCGGGGAACTCCTCGGCGCCTACTGCCTGTCCGAGACCACCTCGGGTTCGGACGCCGCGGCCATGGCCACCCGCGCCGAACGCACCGAGACCGGCTACCGGGTCAACGGTGCCAAGGCGTGGATCACCCACGGCGGACAGGCCGACTACTACGCGCTCTTCGCCCGTACCGGAGCCCCCGACTCCGGTGGCCGCGGCATCAGCTGCTTCCACGTGCCGGCCGACACCCCCGGACTGGGCTCCGCCGCGCCCGAACGCAAGATGGGCATGTGCTCCTCCACCACCGCCGGGATGCTCTTCGACGACGTCGAGCTCGACACCTCGGCGCTGGTCGGGGAGGAGGACCGGGGCTTTCCCATCGCCCTGTCCGCCCTGGACTCGGGGCGCCTGGGCATCGCCGCCTGCGCCGTGGGCCTGGCCCAGGCCGCCTTGGACGCCGCCGTCGCCTACTCCCGCGAACGCCACCAGTTCGGCTCCGCCATCGGCGACTTCCAGGGTCTGGGCTTCATGCTCGCCGACATGGCCACCCAGATCGCCGCCTCACGCGAGCTGTACCTCTCCGCGGCCCGCCTCCGTGACGCCGGACGCCCCTTCGGCAAGCAGGCCGCCATGGCCAAGCTCCTGGCCACCGATACCGCCATGAAGGTCACCACCGACGCCGTCCAGGTGTTCGGCGGCTACGGCTACACCCGCGACTTCCCGGTCGAGCGCTTCATGCGCGAGGCCAAGGTCCTTCAGATCGTGGAGGGCACCAACCAGGTGCAGCGTCTGGTGATCGGCCGCCACCTGGCCCGAGAGGCCGAGGCCTGAGCACCGCACCGCCTCAACGGCGCAGCAGCTCCAGGGCGATCTCCGCCTGGTGCACCGTCGGCTCGACCCCGCGGTCGGTGAGCACCGCCAGGGCCGACCGGTAGTCGGGGCCGCGCTCCAGGTCGTGGAGCCAAGCGGCCTCGGGACCCCCGCCGCCCTCCCAACCCAGGAGTCGCGCCCGGCTGTTCGGTGGGCTCACCGAGACCCGACGCAGGCCACCGGACAACCCCAGTCCGGTGGCCTTGAGCAGGGCCTCCTTGCGCGCCCAGTAGCCGAAGAAGGCCCCCACCCTCCCGGCTTCGGGCAGCGTGCTCCACTCTCGACGTTCGGTGTCGGCCAGTGTGAAGGCGGCCAGTCCGTCCAGGTCGCGCGAGTCCGACACCCGCTCCACGTCCACCCCGACCGGGACACCCTCGGCCAGGGCCAGCACCACCCACTCGCCGGAGTGACTCACCGAGATCTCCCAGCCGTCGGCGGCGCCGATCGGAACCGGCTTGCCGTGCGGGGAGGCGTCCTCCCCACCCGCCCCGGTGCGAGCCTTGTCCTCACACGATCGGCAGCGCAGGTCGAAGACGACGTCCTCGGGGGCGCAACCGACACGTTCGGCGAGCACCAGACGGGTCAGTGCCCGCCCGACCAGATGGCGATCCCGGTCGGCCTGAAGTCGGAACCGGGCGTTGCGGGTGCGTTCGCCCTCGTCCAGCAGGTCGAGCAGACGGCCGCTCGCGGCGGAGGTGTGGGCCCACCACACCGTGGACTCTAGGGGCGAGGAACCAAGGGTCATGCCCTCCATTGTGGCCGATCTTCCCGTTCCTGGGGGGTGTGCGCCCGTGTCGAAGTGGGCATTCGGTAAGTGGCAGGTCGGCCCGCCCCCTTTGGAGGCTCAGATGTCTGTCGTGATGATGTTCGGTGCCGGAGCCCTGGTCGGGCTCGTCGCCCTCACCGTGGTCTTCCTGGTGACCCTCCTCACCGAGAAGCCCCTCACGTGGGAGTCGGAGGAGACGGAGGCCCCGGACGCGCAGCGGCGTGACCGGTCCGTACTCTAGTTCGACGGTGGGGCGGCGATCGTGCCGCGCACCACCGATCGATCGAGGAAGGGCCGATGAACATGGCCGAGGAGAGCCGTCCGACGTTCGGCGCCGAACGTCGAGAGCGCATCCTGGAGCTGGTCCGCGCCAACGGGAGCATGTCCCTGCGCGACCTGGCCATCAAGGTGCGGGCCTCGGAGGTCACGATCCGTCGTGACGTGCGCGCCATGGAGACCGAAGGGCTGCTCGACCGCCGCCGCGGTGGTGTCGCCCTGCCCGGCAGGATCGGACACGAACAGAGCTACACCGGCAAGCGCGACCAGTGCGCCGCGGAGAAGGCCGCCATCGCCGTGGCCGCGGCCCGTCTGGCGCGTCCGGGCGACGCCATCACCATCGGCCCGGGAAGTACCGCCGAGGCCTTGGCCCGCGCGCTGCGCGGCCACGGCGACCTGACGGTGGTCACCAACTCGTTGCCGGTGGCCGACGCCCTGGCCGGTGCCAACGGGGTGGAGGTCGTCATGACCGGTGGCACGGTGCACGCCCCCATGCGGGCGTTGGTCGGCGCCGCCGCGGAGAGCGCGCTCGCCGGGCTCCGGGTCAACCGGGCCTTTCTCTCCGGCAACGGCGTCAGCGCCGAACGAGGCCTGAGCACCCCGAACCCGGCCGTGGCCGGCATCGACCGGGCCCTGTCGGCCTGCGCGGAGGAGACCATCGTCCTGGCCGACCACACCAAGGTCGGCGCGGAGACCATGATGCCCACCGTCGCCCCGGAGAACATCGCGCACCTGGTCACCGACTCGGGCGCCGACCCTGAGGTGATCATGACGTTGGAGGAGATCGGAACCCTGGTGCACGTCGTCGTGGCCGCCGACGAAAGGGGTCAGTGACGACCTCGCGCGAGCACGCGCGCCCGTCCGATTCCTCCGGAAGGGCGCATAGCCTGCGATTCGAACCGACTTGTGCGGTGAAGGTGCGATGCGTGATCCTGTACACACTTACTCGCCGGTAAGAACATCCGCACACGACCCTCACGACGCCAGGAGCCGACGCGCATGCCCTCCGAACCGACGCACCTCCCGCCCGGGCCGGTGCGGGTCACACCCGAACCCGTGGCGCTCCCCGAGCCCTGGCGCAGCTCTCGTCTGACCGTGGTCGTGCCCACCTATGACGAGGCCGAGAACCTTCCCCGCCTGGTCGCCCGCCTGGTCGCCCTGGACCTGCCCGAACTGCGCATCGTGGTGGTCGACGACAACTCCCCGGACGGCACCGGGGAGATCGCCGACAAGCTCGCGGCGGAACTCGGCGGCGCGGAGACCGGCAGGCTCACCGTGGTGCACCGCACCAAGAAGGATGGGCTGGGCCGGGCCTACGTGGAGGGCATGACCCGAGCGCTGGACGGCGGCGCCGACTACGTGGTGCAGATGGACGCCGACCTCAGCCACCCGGTCGGGTACGTCCCCCAACTGCTGGGCACCCTGCACTCCACCGGCGCCGGCGTGGTCATCGGCAGTCGCTACGTGCCCGGCGCCAGCCTGTCCGAGGCCTGGGGGCTGCGCCGCCGTCTGCTCAGTGGCTGGGCCAACACCTACGTCAAGACGGTGCTGGCCATCCCGGTGCGCGACGTCACCGCGGGCTTCAAGCTCTGGCGTGCCTCGGCCCTGCGCACCCTGGACCTGTCCGGCATCCAGAGCACCGGCTACGCCTTCCAGGTGGAGATGCACTACCGGGCGTTCCGCCGCGGCCAGAAGATCGTGGAGGTGCCCATCCACTTCGAGGACCGGGTGATGGGCGAGAGCAAGCTCGATGGAGCGGTGGCCCTGGAGGCGGCCCTGCGTCCGCTGCGCCTGCGCCACGCGGAGAACTCCAGACGCCGGCGCTGATCCGGGGACGATCGGTCGATACGCCGACGTCCGGTGGATGTCCTCACATTTCCTTGTCACCTCCCTGAACCTGGGTACCAAGGAGAAGGAGGAGGTGGACGCGATGGTCGACAAGCACTACGACGTGGACACCGACATGGGGGACGACCCGGAACTGAGCCAGACCGAGGAGATCGAGCGGCGCATCGAACCCGACCACAACATCCAGCGGTACGACTTCAAGGATGATGACAGCCGTGGCGGCCGCGGTATCGACGAGGCCGTGCGGGACGAGCGCGGCGACGTCTACCCCAAGGAGAACTGGGGTGGGGAGACACGGACCACCGAGGAGGAGGCCCTCCAGGTGGTCGACGACGGTTCCGCCGGCGACACCGGAGAGGGAGCCGCCGTCCGGGACGGACGTTTCGAGGACCCCGAGACCGGTGCGGTGCGGGACGAGTTCTCGCCGGCGACCCGCCACGGGCGCCCGGACCGGACCCGGGACCAGCGGGGTTATGTTCCGGACGCGGACGATCCCGCCGATCCCCACGAACCCGACGCCTGATCGGTCACGTCGGACCCCGGGGCCCCGACACGGGTACCCGGGGTCCGACGCTTCCTCGTCCCCACCCTTCACACGGGCGGGAACCGGTGCGATGATCGAGGTCACACCTGGTGTAGGAGAAGGGGGAGGAGACCGAAGTGAAGGAACACCCCTACGAAGTGGACCTGGACCTCGGGGACGACCCACAGGCGACGGAGGTCGCCCAACGCGACATGGTCCTCGACTCCGAGTTCAACATCCTCGACTACGACTTCGTGGCCGACGACAGCCGTGGTCGGAGCGGGATCGCCGACGGTCTTCGCGCCGAACACCTGGGGGCGGCCATCCCGCGTCAACGCTGGGGCGGTGAGCGCAGCGCGGAGGAGGCGGCCCTGAGCGTGGTCCCCGACCCCGACGCCGTCACCGACCGGCCACCCGAGGGTTACGAGGAGGACTGACCCGACGAACCGGGGTGGTCCCCATCCCCGCTCACACCCGCGCTGGATCCGGGGCAGGACCGCATCGGCGGCCCCGACACACCACAAAAGCGCAGTGGCCGATCGTAGGGAAGCTCCTCCACCGCGGCCGACTCGGACTCGGGTACCGACCCCCGGGCGGCGGCCTCCACGGCCGCCGGCATCCGACCACGCGGCAACGCCAGCGCGCACAACGCCGCGGCCACCGCCAACGCGGCCAGGATCAGCATCGCCGTGCCGAAGTGCTCGGCCAACCCCGTGGTCCCCTCCGAACCACCGCCCTCTCCGGTCGCGCCGCCGATCCCGGCCAGCGCCGGGATCGCCGCCACGCCGATCAGCTGTGCCCCGCGCGCGAACGTGTTGTTCACCCCCGACGCCAGCCCGGCGTGCCGTTCGGGAACCGAGGCCAGTACCGTCGCCGTCAGCGGCGCCACCGTCGTGGACATGCCCAACGCCACCAGCAGCACACCGGGGAAGACCTCGGACAGGTAGGGCGCGGGTTCGCCGATCCGCGACAGCCACACCAGCCCACCCGCCAACAGCAGCGGACCCACCACCAGTTGGGGGCGTGGACCGATCTTCGCGGCCAGTTTCCCGGAACGGGCCGAGAGCGTCAGCATCAGGATCGTCAACGGCAGGGACGCGGCCCCCGCCGCGATCGGTGAGTAGCCGGCGACCTCCTGCAGGTAGATGACCATCAGGAACAGCAGTGTCCCGAGGGCCGCGTAGATCACCACCGTGGACGCGTTCGTCACGCTGAACGGCACCGACCGGAACAGGTCCAACGGCAGCATGGGGTCGCGCCTTCGGGACTCCACCAGGAGGAACGCGACGAGCGCCAGCACACCGACGACCGCGCCGGTCCACACCGCCGGGGTACCGCCCTCGGCGCCCCACTGGATCAGCGCGTAGGTGATCGCGCCCAGTGCCATCACACCCAGCAGAGCGCCACCGTAGTCCAGGCCTCCCGTGGCGGAGCCGCCTCGCGATTCGGGCACCTTGAAGTGGGCGATCAGGAGCACCACGACCGCGAGCGGCAGATTGATGAGGAAGATCAACCGCCAGTCGCCGATCTGGACCAGCCACCCGCCCACGAACGGGCCCACCGCCGAGGCCACACCGGTCAGCCCCGACCACGCGCCGATCGCCCGTGCCCGGTCGTCCTCCCGGAAACCCGCCTGCAGGATGGCCAGGCTCCCCGGGGTCAGCAGCGCACCGCCCACCCCCTGGGCGACCCTCCCGGCGATCAACCACCCCAACGTCGGAGCGAACGTGCACAGCGCCGAGGCGAGCGCGAACACCGCAACCCCGATCATGAACAGCCGCACCCGACCGAACCGGTCCGCCAGCGACCCGCTCAGCAGGATCAGCGCCGACAACGTCACCATGTACCCGTTGACGATCCACTGCAGCCCGGACAACCCGGTGTCCAGGTCCTGTTGGATGGCGGGCAGCGCCACGGTGACCACGGTCGAGTCCAGGAACGCCATGCCCGAGGCCAGGACCGTGGCCGTCAGCATCCACCGCGCCGCGGGCGTACCCCAGGCCACTCGCCCCGCGGATGACGGCGTCGAGACCGATCCACTCATGGGTCCCTCCTGCCCCGATCGGACCGGAACCGAACACGGTGGCGCTATTCGCTCGCGAGCGCGCCGGTGATGGAGGTGCCCGCGGCCCGGCGGGCCGGCAGTACCGCGGCCAGCAGGCCGGCCAGGATCGCCACCGCGATGAACACCGCGATCTGCGCACCGGGGAAAGCGAACACCAGGTTGGGCAGCACCGCGATGCATGCCGCCCAGCCGAACACCACGCCCAGGACGATGCCCACCCCGGCGCCGATCAGGCTCAAAAGCACGGCCTCGATACCGAGCATCCGGCGCAATTGGGCCTTGGTCAGCCCCAAGGCCCGCAGCATCGCGGATTCACGCGTACGTTCCAGCACGGACAGCGCCATCGTGTTGGAGATGCCGAACACCGCGATGACGATGGCCAGACCCAGCATCGCCGTGATCGTGTAGAAGGCGGTGTCGATGATCTGGGAGAACTGGTTCTTGACCTCGGTGAATGAATCGACCTGCAACGTCGGGTGGTCGTCCACGGACGAGTAAACGGCCTCGCGCAGTTCGGCGGGGTCGGCGTCCTGGGTGCCCTGGACCATCAAGTAGGAGTCACCGGTCCCCTCGGGGAAGATCCGTTCGTACTCCTCGACGGTGACGACCACCCCGAAGACGGCCTGCATGTTCTCGGCCACCGCGACGATCTCGAACTCCAGGTCGCCTTCGGGGGAGGCCAGAGTGATGGTCTCGCCCGCGCCCCTGTCCCCGGCGAACTCCTCGGAGATGGCCACGGTGCCCGGGCCCACATCGGCCAGGTCGCCCTCCGCCAGTTCGGGGGTGATGTCCACACCCATCTCCGCGCCGCTGTAGGCGGTGACCGGGATGGTTCCGTCGGTCCCCTCCATGGCGGCGTCGGACTCGGTGTAATCGCGACGTACACCGAACACCGACGCGACGGTCGGCTCCTCCATCAAGTCCAGGCGCACCTGGTCGGGTACGAACGACGTGTCGTCCGTGGCCGCCGCATTCGGGTCGAACTGGTGTTCGATATGATAGTCCTCCGAGAACGCGTCGTCCAACAACCGGGTCAGGGTCGACTCGACCGAGGCGCTCACCACCGAGTAACCGGTGATGAGGGTGGCGCCCACGGTGAGGGCGATCATGGCGGTGGCGGCGCGACGTGGGTTGCGGCTGGAGTTGTCCACCGCGAGCCTGCTCGGCACACCCAGGCGGCGTAGCGGGAAGCCCAGGACGCGCACGATGGCGCGCACCAGCAGTGGTCCGAGTACGACCACGCCGAGGAGGGCGAGCAGCGCCGCAGCGGTCACGACGAACAGGTTCATCGGGTTCGGCCCGATGAGCCGGACCCCGGTGACCATCACACCCGAGACCACGAAGGTCAGCACACCGAACCCCGCGCGAAGGCACCCGGTGCCCTCCTCCAGTCCGGTCGCGGTGGCGCTCGTGCGCAGCGCCGCCAACGGGGACACCCGGGTGGCGCGCAGGGCCGGGACCAAGGCGGAGAACACCGTCATCAGGGTGCCGATCAGCAGGCCGGCCAGGATCGCGTTCGGATCGATCACCACCGAGGAGACCACGTCGGCGCCCATCAGAGGACCGCCGATCCAGGCGCCGAGGTAGCCCACGCCGATCCCGGCCAGTACACCCAGGGCCGAGGACACCAGGCCCACCACGAAGGACTCGACCAGCACCGAGCGGAAGACCTGGCCGCGCTTGGCGCCCACACAGCGCAGCAGGGCCATCTCACGCTGACGCTGGGCGATGAGGATCGCGAACGTGTTGTAGATGACGATGGAGGCGACGAACATCGCGATCACGCCGAACAACAGCAGGGAGATGCGCAGGATCACGTTCTCGCCGCCTCCCAGCCCGGAGATCTCCTCCCCGTAGGCGACGCCGGTCCGGACCTGGGCCGTGTCTCCCAGGAGGTCCGCGACGCTCGTGGCGACCTGTTCGTCGGTGGCGCCCTCGGCGGCCAGGACGTCGATCTCGCCGAAGCCCTCGGCCCCGGTCATCCGCCGGGCGACGTCCTCGGTCATGACCACCGTGCCGCCGAAGCCGTATTCGGGGTCGATGCCGAAGTCGACCAGTCCGGTGACGGTGAACTCCTGTTCCCGGCTATCGGGGTCGAGCAGGGTGACGGTGTCGCCCACCTCGAACCCGGTCTCGGAGGCGATGGTGGTGCCCAGCGCGACCTCGTCCTCGGCGGTGGGCAGGACGCCCTTCTTCGCGGTGAAACGGGTGGCCTCGCCCACGGAGACGCCCATGGGAGGCACGGCGCCGACGGCGTGTCCCTCGGCGTCGAGCAGGACGGTGTGGCCGTCGACCACACCGTCCGCGGCGGCGACCTCGTCCAGGGAGCGGATCTGTTCCAGGTGTTCCTCGGTGAGCGGTTCGGGTTCCAGGAACGCTCCCGCCTCGTCCTGCCTCTGGGCGGGCACGGCGATGGCGTCGACGGAGGTGGCCGACCCCATCACGGACTCGTCGTAACCGGCTTCGAGGGTGTCGGCGAAGACGATGGTGCCGGAGATGAACATGACTCCGAGCAGGATGGAGAGGGCGGTGGTGACGTAGCGGGCCTTGTGCAGTCGAAGGCCGGCCAGGGTGGTGCGGAGCATAGCGGAGATGACTCCTGGATCATGCGGCCGGGTTGTGCGGCCGGGGGCGGGGGTCGTGTTCGGGCGTGCTCGTCACGCTAGGTTCGAGAAACGCTCGAAACCTCCGTCCACGGGCCGAACCGGGTATGGGCCAAAGGCATGTCCTGGTACGGGTCCGGGACGCCTAAGTGGGGGGCGGTCCCCCCTACTTTCGTCGGGGGTTCCGTCGGCTCGGGTGAACCGTCACGGCCCCGGATCGCCTATGGGCAGGCGAAACGTCGCCGGCCGGTGAACGGGGCGACGGTCCGAGGGGCTGATGGCGACGACCCGGCCCCGGCCTACACTCGGTCGCGTGAGAACCCCGCTGAGAGAACAGGTGGACCGTGCCAAGACACTGGCGCGGCGAAACGGGATGTGGTGGTGGAACCGTCGGCTGCGCATCGCCGACTGGTGTTTCGCCCTGTTCACGCTGCCCTTCAGTGGGCTGGCGATGCTGGCCGGGGTCGGCGGTGGACTGGGCGTCCTCTCGGCGCTGTTCGGGGTCTACGGGAGGTTCATGGACTCCCTGCCGAGCATGTGGTGGACCCTGCTCGGGGGAGTCCTCGCCTTCGTGGTGCCCGGGGTCCTGGCCTCGCTGACGATGTTGTGGCGGCGCAGTGCCCCGAGGTGGCTGCTGTTGACCGGGCTGCTGATGTTGGCGCTGTACGGCAACCCGATCCCGCTGATGGTGGGCCTGTACTCCTACCCGGCCCACTTCAATGACCGCAAGGTCCTCACCGGCTGGTTCGCCCTGGGGTGCCTGGCCGTGGCGAGCGTGTTCAACTCCGCGGTGATCTCCTTCGTCATGACGGCCACGTTCATCCTGGTCCTACCGACCATCGCCGGTTTGTGGATCGGTACGCGGCGTGAGTTGGTGGAGCGGTTGCGTGAGCGTGCGGAGCGGTTGGAGCGTGAGCAGCACATGATGGCCGAG